>NZ_JBVVQE010000004.1:0-172458 GCF_055811435.1 Mesorhizobium sp. WSM4837 | reverse complement strand
GCCTATCTGTCAGGCGGCCAGCAGCAGCGTGCGGGCCGGGCCCCGGGGGGGGGCCGCGGTACCCCCGGCCAGAGGGGTGGCGCGCCGGGCCCCGGCGGCGCCCCCGGCGTCTGGCACCCCGCCACCCGCGGCGCCCACGAGGGCGGCGCCCCGTCGATCGGCCTCAACATCGTGTTGCCGCACGAGCAGGCGCCGAATGCCTATGTGACGCCGGAGCTCTGTTTCAACTTCCACTATTTCGCGATCCGCAAGATGCATTTCGTCATGCGCGCCAAGGCTGTCGCGGTGTTTCCCGGCGGCTTCGGCACGATGGACGAATTCTTCGAGACGCTGACCCTGATCCAGACCGGCCGCATGGAGCGCGTGCCGGTGATCCTGTTCGGCAAGGCTTTCTGGAAACGGGCGATCGATCTCGATTTCCTCGCCGAGCAAGGCACGATCACCCCTGGCGACCAGGACATCATCGATTTCGTCGACACCGCCGACGAAGCCTGGGGGATCATCAGCCGCTTCTATCAGCTCTAGGCCGCGGGCTTCGATCCGGCTTTACGAAGCTTACGGCTCAAGCGGTGATGTCGACGATCGCGGTGAGGAATTCGGCAAGATCGTCGGTGACGAAATCCACATCGTCCTCGTGGCCCGGGTCACGTTCCCAGATTTCGGAGAAGGTCGGCTCGAAGTTGCGCGGCACAACCAGCACCGTGGTCATGCCCAGCGATTTCGGCACGGACAGGTTGCGGGCCAGATCCTCGAACATCACCGCATTGTGGCCGGTGACCGCGTGGAGTTCCGCGAACTTCTCGTAGGTCTGGCGGGCCGGCTTAGGGTTCAGCCCGGCAGCGACGATATCGAAGATGTCGTCGAAATGATCGAGGATGCCGAGTTGGCGCGCGGTGCGTTCGGCATGCCTGCGGTCGCCATTGGTGAAGATGAACTTGCGGCCGGGAAGCTGGCGGATGGCGGTGCCGAGAACGGGATCGGGAACCAGCCAGGAATAGTCGATGTCATGGACCTTCTCGAGAAAGTCGTCGGGATCGATGCCGTGGCGAGCCATCAGACCGTTCAGCGTCGTGCCATATTCCCGGTAGAGTTCCTTCTGCAGCTTGCGGGCATCGTCGCGTGGCAGCGTCAGCAGTTCTCCGACATAGGCGGTCATCTTTACGTCGATCTGCGAGAACAGGTTCGAATGGTGCGGATAGAGGGTGTTGTCGAGGTCGAACACCCAGTCGGTGACATGGGCAAAGCGGGCGGGGTCCGGGAGCGTGGTCATGCAACCCCTTATGGCACGAAACAATGCTTTTGGCAGAGGCTTTATCCACAACTTATGCGCGTCATGGGTGGCGAAAATGGCCCGATGATTCAAATTTTAGGCATCGCCGAAAGGGGCCATTCAGGGCTTGCTGGCACACAGACGGTCCAGGGGGAACCAGCGATGAGCCGCATATTTCTGAAGTCTGCCGCCGTCGCTTTCGCCTCCCTCGCAGTCTCGCTGTTGTTGACGCTGATCGTCGTTCCGGCAATGGGCTTTCCGATCAACCGCACGATCTGGCTGACGTCCACGGTCTGCCCGCTGGTGCTCGCCTGGATCGCCAGCGCCTACACGTTCTGGCAGGGCGAGAGGTTGAAAGGCGCTCATCGCGACCTCGCCCGCGCTCATGCCCAGCTCGCCGCTGCGCATCGGCGCCTGTCGGAGAAGGCAAGCCGCGACGACATGACCGGCATGCTCAACCGCGAGAGCTTCTTCGCCGCCCTCGAGGCCACCCGGCGTAAATCCGATCGCGGTGCGTTGCTGATCATCGACGCCGATCACTTCAAGCTCATCAACGACAGCTACGGCCATCTGACCGGCGACGATGCACTGCTCCTGATTGCAAGCGCGATCGAGCGCGGCGTGCGCAGCGGCGACGTGATCGGCCGCATCGGCGGCGAGGAATTCGGTGCGTTTCTGGTCGGCGCCACCGAACAGGAAGCCAAACGCGTCGCTGAACGCATTCGCCGTGAAGTCGAGCTGATCCGCTTCCGTCCCGTCGATGAGCGGGTCATACCCCTCACCGTCAGCATCGGCGGTGTCACCTGCGGCGAGGATGCCGGCGTATCGGATCTGATGCGTGTCGCCGACCGCCGCCTTTACCAGGCCAAGGATCGCGGCCGCAATCTGACCATCCTGGACAGGGACGTTTCCGAAGCGGCCTGAACGCCCTTGCCTCGGCTTCCGGCCTGCCGATGGTTCCTAATCCCAGCGCGCCACCAACAACGCCCGCGCCGATCGGCTGCGAGCGTCCGAGCCGGGCCAGCGTCTAAAGTTTCGCCGGGTCGAGCACCGGCTTGCCCTTGTGGCGTCCGATGATCGCTGCCATGTCGGCGACGTTGTGGAAGGCATCGCGCAAAACGTCGAAGGACGGCAGCACGAAATAGGCGCGCTGGAACTTGTCGATCTCATAGCTGGTGCGCATTACCGTTTTCAGATCGAAGGGAACATGATGCGCGTCCTTGCTTTCAACCGCGAATTGAAGTTCGGCAAAGGACGACATCAGCCCGGCGCCGAAAGCCTTCAACGGTTGGCCGGCCTCCTGGATCAGCCCGTACTCGACGGTGTACCAGTAGAGGCGGCTGATCATCTCGTCGCCGCCGAGCGCGATCAGATGCTCGGCCTTCTCGCCATACATCTGCATGAAATCGGCAAAGACCGGCTGGGTCAGCACCGGCACATGGCCGAAGAAGTCGTGGAACATATCCGGCTCGACGATGTAGTCGAGCTCTTGTTTCGTCCGCAGCCAGTTGGTCACCGGGAAGCGCCGGGCTGCCAGGTGGACGAAGAAGGCCGGTGCCGGAATGAGGCCCGGCACGGCGACGATTTCCCAACCGGTAAGCTTGCGCAGCTTCTCGCTGACCACACCGAAATCCGGAATCCTGTCGAGCAGGCCCAGCGTGGCGACGCCGTCGAGATAGGACTGGTGTGCCAGCTTTTTGGTCAGCTTCGTCTGGCGGTCGCACAGTGTACGCCACACCGCCTGCTCATCAGCAGTGTAGTTGTAGCTCTGCTCAACGGTGAAATCGGCACGGCAGACCGAATAGTCGCCGCGAAGGCCTTGCGCCGCGCATTCGCGGGCGTAATCGGCAACGTTCATCGTCATGGCTGTTCTCCCTGGAAATCACGACTAACATCTTGAAAGTTTAGCCGGATCCGGTGAGGCAAATCCGCTTTGATGATGGCTCGAACGAGCGATTTGAGGTAAAAGCCACCACAGCAAAGCTGCAGGAGAGTGAAAGTGCCTCAGTTTGACGATTTTGAGATCAAGATGCTCGATGTCTTGCAGCGCGATGGGCGCAAGCCTGTGTCCGAACTGGCCCAGGTGATCGGCCTTTCGACGACGCCATGCGCGCGCCGCTTCGAGGCTCTTCAGAGCGCCGGCATCATCAAGCGCTTTGCCGCTGTGCTCAGCCGCCGCGCCATCGGCCTGATGGTCGAAGTGTTCATTCAGGTGCGCCTGGTGACCCACAGCGACGGGTCGCCTGAAACCTTTATCGCCGCCGTGCAGCGTATGGACGAGGTGTCGTCGTGCTGGACGATGACTGGCGACTACGATTTCCTGCTGCATGTGATGGTGCCGTCGGTCGACGAGCTCAACGCCTTTGTCATGCACCGGCTGATGCGGCTCGACGGCGTGCGCGACGTCCACACGCAGCTTGTGCTGCAGAACATCAAGGGGCCGGGCCACGTGCCGCTTGGACACCTCAGGCGATAAGTTCGCCCTGACGCCTGTTCAACCCTGGGTTTCTCACCGACAAGTTGCAGCCTGGGCTTACCGCACGATCAGTGTGCCGGCGCCGTGTTCGGTAAACAGTTCGAGCAGCACCGAATGCGGCGTCTTGCCATTGAGGATGACGACGCCTTCGACGCCGCGCTCGATCGCATCGATGCAGGTCTCGACCTTGGGGATCATGCCGCCCGACACCGTGCCGTCCTTGATCAAGGCCTTTGCCTCGGCGACGGTCAGTTCGTCGATGAGCTTCTTGTTCCTGTCGAGCACGCCGGGCACGTCGGTGAGGAACAGAAGGCGTGTCGCCTGGCAGGCGCCGGCGATAGCGCCGGCGAAGGTGTCGGCATTGATGTTGTAGGTGTGGCCGTCACGGCCCGGCGCCACCGGCGCCAGCACCGGGATCATTTCGGACCGCGCCAGAAGGTCGAGCAGGGTGCGGTCGACCTCGACCGGCTCACCGACGAAGCCGAGATCGAGCACACGCTCGATGTTGGAGTCCGGGTCGATCATGGTCTTGCGCGCCTTTTCGGCGAAAACCATGTTGCCGTCCTTGCCGCACAGGCCGATGGCCCATTCGCCCTCGGCATTGATCAGCGCGACGATCTCCTTGTTGATCGAGCCGGCCAGCACCATCTCGACGATCTCGACCGTCTTCTGGTCGGTGACGCGCAATCCGCCCTCGAACTTCGATTCGATGCCCATCTTGCTCAGCATGGCGCCGATCTGCGGCCCGCCGCCATGCACGACGATCGGGTTGACGCCGGATTGTTTGAGCAGCGCGATGTCGCGGGCAAAGGCCTTGCCGAGCGCGATGTCGCCCATGGCGTGGCCGCCATACTTCACCACGACCGTCTTGTTCTCGTAGCGCTGCATATAGGGCAGCGCCCTCGAAAGCAGCGCGGCCTGCATTTCGGCGGTGGCGGCGAGGTCCGTCATTCGGCTTGGTTCCCAGCTTGGCATGAACGGCGGCGTCTTAGCGGGAATTGGAGCAGGGGGCAAACGGCTTTGCTGTCACGTCAGGTGAAATCGGCCTGCTTTCATCCCGGGCACCTGCAGTGGCGCCCGCCGCGTCAGCCATCCCGAAATCTTTTCCATTTGCGCGGCGAGGGACAACAAGGTCTCCTCGTCGCCGGGGCGGCCGGCGGCCTGGATGCCGAGCGGCAGGCCGGCATCGGTGACATGAACAGGCAGCGCGATCGACGGCTGGCCGCTGACGTTCTGGATTGCCGGCCAGTGGGTGAACCACAGGCTCTTGTCCATCAACTGGCCGAACAGCGGCTTGAATTTCAGCAGGCGGGCAAGCCGCAGCCTGTCGAGCATTTCTTCCAGGAACGCATCTGCGCCTTTTGGATCCATCGCGCCGCAGGCGAGCGGCGGATGCGCGATGACAGGCATCAGCACGGCATCGTACCGCGCGGTCTCGATGATCAGCCGGCGCGACGTGGCATGCAGCCGCTGCAGGCTGGCATAGATCTCGCCGGCCGAAAGAACTTCGCCGAAGGCGCTCATCACCCGCGTGGTGCGTTCGATATCACCCGAAATGGAGCGGCCGACGCGCAAGACCTCGCCGCGCATCGTGCCGGCCACCGCCGCGGCGACGGTTCTGGCGAAATCAGCGATGAAATCGCGATCGATATAGGGCAGGTCGATCTCCTCTATCGTATGGCCGCCTTCGCGCGCCAAAGCTATCGCAGTGTCCAGCGCCGCCAGCGTCTCGGTCGATATCGGCAGGCCGAGCGGCGATTTTCGGTAGACCGCCAGTTTCAGCTTGCCGGGGTCACGCACTGCTGCGGCGGCGAAAGTTCCTTTCGGCGTCGGCGCCGCATACGGCGACAGCGGATCGGGCCCATGCGTCAGGTCGAGCAGCAGGGCCGAATCACGGACCGAGCGGGAAACGGCGTGGTCGATGACCAGGCCGTACCAGCTTTCGCTGACCAGCGGCGTCAGCGGCACGCGGCCGCGCGAGGTTTTCAGCCCGACCAGCCCGGTGCAGGCGGCGGGAACGCGGATCGAGCCGCCGCCGTCCGAAGCATGTGCCACCGGTACGACGCCGGCCGCGACCAGCGCCGCCGCACCTCCAGACGAGCCGCCGCTGGTATGGGCTGTATTCCACGGATTGCGGGTGATGCCGAAAGCGGCGGATTCGGTCATCAGCCTCAGCCCATGTTCGGGCGAGGTGCTGGTGGCGATCGGGACGAGGCCGGCGGCCAGATGGCGTTCGGTCATCAGCGAGTCGAAATCGGCAACGAAAGCCGGAATGCGGCTGCCGCCGTGCGTCGGCACGCCTTTCAGGGCGATGCCGAGATCCTTCAGCGCGAAGGGCACACCGGCCAGCGGCAGCTTGCGGTCGATGGTTTTCGCCCGCGTCCGCGCCGCCTCGTAGAGCGGCTCGGCGATGGCGTTGATGTCCGGGCGAGTGGCCTCGGCCCGCGCAATCGCCGCGTCGACGAGCTCCTGCGGCGAGATTTCTCCTTTGCGCACCAAGCCGGCCAGGCCGGTAGCGTCATGTTCCCACAGGGCCCGTTCGACCGACATTCTTGCTCCCCCAACTATCGGCAAGCTAGAGCATCGGATGCAAAAGTGGAAACCCGGTTTTGGGAAAATCCGATGCTCAAAGAGGTCGGCTCTTTCTCGTCAATGGAAGCCGACGGCGCTCCCGGTGCACAGGAACGCTTCCGCCGTTGCAATACATTGCAGTGGAATGATCTGGGGCAATTGCCTAATTTGGGCAATTGCTTAATTTGGCAGCCGATGACGCCGCAGGACATCAGCAACCTGATCGTCCGGACTTCGATGAAGGACCGGGCTGCGTTCGATCTGCTCTACCGGCAGACCAGCGCGAAACTTTTCGGCGTCTGCCTTCGTGTATTGAAGGACCGGGGAGAGGCAGAAGAGGCGCTGCAGGAGGTCTTCGTCAAGATATGGACGAAGGCCGACCGTTTCGCCGTGTCGGAGCTAAGCCCGATTTCCTGGCTGGTGGCCATTGCGCGCAATCACGCGATCGATCGGATAAGGGCGCGGCGAGAGCCTGCTGCCTATATCGACGCTGCGCTCGACGTTGCCGATCCGGCGCCGGGACCCGAGGCTGCGGCTGTTGCGGGCGGTGAATCCGGGCGCATCTATCGTTGTCTCGATGAATTGGAAAAGGACCGGGCGGCGGCCGTCCGGGGCGCTTATCTGGACGGCGAAAGCTATGCCGAACTGGCGGCGCGCCATGACGTGCCGCTGAACACGATGCGGACCTGGCTGCGGCGCAGCCTGTTGAAGCTCAGAGAGTGTCTTGAAAGATGACGCTGGCAGAGGATGACGGACCGGAATCTGGGGGCGACGACCTGTTCGCCTCAGAATACGTTCTTGGCGTCCTGGCCGCGGACGAACGCGAGATTGCGTCACGCCGCATCGACGCGGACGCCGCTTTCGCGCACCTTGTCGATGCCTGGGAGGCGCGTCTTTCGCCGATGGCCGACGCCTATCCGGAGACAGAGCCGCCGATCAGGGTCAAGGAGGCATTGGATCGCCGGCTGTTCGTCGCAGAGCCTCGCGCCGGCCTCCGGTCAAGCCTTGCCTTCTGGCGCGGTCTTGCAGCCGCTTCCGTCGCGGCGTTGGCGATCTATATCGCCGAGCCTTACCTCAACCCGCCGGCCGAGCCGCCGCGGCTCATCGCCTCGCTGGCTGCCGATGGCAGCGACGTCAGATACCTCGCCGTCTATGATGCCGCCCGTCGCGAGGTCGGCCTGTCGCATGTCTCCGGCGAGCGCGCCGCCGGCAAGGATTTCGAGCTTTGGATGATCGAGGGCAAGAATGCGCCGGTCTCTATGGGCGTCATCCCGGCCGGCCAGACCGCGCGTATGACCATCTCCCCGGCCGTGCAGGAAAAACTTGCGCAAGGCGCCGTGCTTGCGGTCAGCCTTGAACCGACCGGCGGTTCGCCGACCGGCCAGCCGACCGGCCCTGTGGTCGCTGCGGGCGATCTGAAGAGCATCTGATCGCCCCTGTCTGCAAATCAGCCCTGTCTGCCGGTTTTCGAGAAGATTTTAAGTCTATCGCCTGTGGTGACTTCATCGTGGAAGCATGCATGCTGTACGAGTCCTGCCATGAAAATCATGCTCGCCGTTATAAAAAATAAAATTTTCTCCTGAACGGGCGAAACTCGGGGAATTTATCCCCCGTATCTCCTTGCGCCCCAAAGAGGGTAAGAAATAAACTGAGGAGATAGAAATAATGCGTAAGTTCGCCACCATTTTGCTTGCCGGAACGGTCGCCGTCTCCGCGCTTGCCACCGCCGCCTATGCCGAAAATCCGATGGTCGGCGGCGCCGCCATGTATGCCACCAGGAACATCGTCGAGAACGCCGTCAATTCGAAGGATCACACGACGCTGGTCGCGGCCGTCAAGACCGGCGGTCTCGTCGACACGCTGCAGAGTGCCGGTCCCTTCACCGTGTTCGCGCCGACCAACGAGGCCTTTGCCGCCCTTCCGGCCGGCACCGTCGATACATTGCTCAAGCCCGAAAACAAGGACAAGCTGGTCAAGATCCTGACCTGCCACGTCATCGGTGCCAAGGCGATGTCAGCCGACGTCGCCAAGATGGCCATGGACGATGGTGGCGCGCACAAGGTCAAGACGGTTGGCGGCTGCGAGCTGACGCTCAAGGCCGAAAACGGCAAGGTCACCGCGACCGACGAGAACGGCAATGTCGCCAATGTGACCGTCGCCGATGTCGAGCAGTCGAACGGCGTCATCCACGTCATCGACAAGGTTCTCCTGCCGAAGATGTAACGAAGCGCCCGTCGCCAGCGAACATATGGCTGAGGCTCCATACCGAGTGCACGGGTTTCCGCTTGCGTGACCCGCGCAATCGACAGGCGTACACTCCGCACCGTCTGCTGTAAGCGTGGGGCAGGTGCGGAGTGCCCGGTGTCGGGAGCTGGCCGTCACCGGCTTTTGATTTCCATGTGACGGTCGAATTTGGCAAACGGAAAGAGGAGGAATGGTGATGATCCGGCGCGACTTTCTTTGGAGCGGTGCCGCTGTGGCATTGTTGGCAGGCACGGCAGCAGCGCTGCGCATCGGCAGGCCGCAGGACGCACACGCGGCCGAAACCTTCGAGGTCACCAAGACCGAGGCCGAGTGGCGCGCCATCCTGTCCGATGCGGCTTTCAATGTGCTGCGCAAGGAAGGCACCGAATATCCCGGCACCAGCCCGCTGCTCAACGAACACCGCAAGGGCATCTTCGCCTGCGCCGGCTGCGACCTGCCGCTCTATTCCTCCGATACGAAGTTCGATTCCGGCACCGGCTGGCCAAGCTTCTGGCAGGAGATTCCCAACGCCGTCGGCATGACCGCGGACAGGTCCCTCGGAATGACCCGAACCGAAGTCCACTGCCGCCGCTGCGGCGGTCATCTCGGCCATGTCTTCGACGACGGCCCGCCGCCGACCGGCTTGCGTCATTGCATCAACGGCGTCGCCTTGACCTTCAAGCCGGCCACGGCCTGACCTAAAGCGCTCGCGTTTGACCGGCCTCACGCGACGCGCTTTAGGTTGTTGTCTTATGCATGTCGTTATCGCAAAACCGCTGCGCACTTTTGCGCGACATGCATGAGAGCGCCGCGTCCTTTGGGGGCGCAAAGTTGCGCGGTCAGTGTCCGCGGCCTCCGCCCGCCGGCTCGGCCGGCTTGCGGATGACCATGGTGAAGATCGCCAGCGTCGCGAACAGCGCCGTCAACAGATAGAACACGTCCATGAAGGACAGCAGCGAAGCCTGCTGCTGGACCATGCCGGACAGTTTCGAGATCGCCGCCTTGGAGGCGTCGAGGCCGGCATTCTGCTGGAAGTCGAGCGTCATGTTCTGCAGCCTGGTCTGCGCCTCGGCGCTGCCCCATTGCACATGCTCGGCCAGCCTTGCGTAGTGGAAGGCGCTGCGGTCGATCAGCACGGTGTTGATGACGGCAAGGCCGACGGCGCCACCGAGATTGCGGGTGAGGTTGAACAGACCGGATGCATTCTTAAGCCGGTCAGGCGGCAGCGTTCCAAGTGCGATGTTGTTGATGGGCACCATGCACAGCATCATCGAGGCGCCGCGCAGGATCTGCGGCAGCAAAAGCTCCCAGAAATCCCAGTCTGCGGTCAGATAGGTCATCCGCCAGGTGCCGGCAGCGAAGCCGAAGAAGCCGATCATCATCATCAGCCGCGGATCCATCTTGCGCGACAGGATGCCGGAAATCGGCGCTGTGACGAACATCGCCAGGCCGCTGACGAACAGCGCCTCGCCGATCATCAGGGAGTCGTAGCCGCGGATGCGCCCCAGATACACCGGATAGAGATAGGTCAGGCCGTAGAGGCCGATGCCGATGACGAAGGAGAACAGCGAGCCGAAAGCGAAGTTGATGTTGGCGAAGGCCTTCAGGTCGACGATCGGCTCCTCGGCAGTGAAGGCGCGCCAGAAGAACAGCACCGCGCCGGCCGTCATCAGGATGGCGCAGATGAACACGGCCCGGTCCTGAAGCCAGTCGTTGTTGGGACCTTCCTCGAGCACAAATTCCAGCGAGCCGAGGAAAGCCGCCATGCCGGCGAGGCCCCACCAGTCGAACTTGCGGAACAGGCTGAGATTGGGCTTGTCGAAGTCGATCAGCGACCATGCGGCTGCGGTCACCATAATGCCGGGCACCACATTGATCAGGAACAGCCAGTGCCAGGACATGGCATGGCTGATATAGCCGCCGACAGTCGGGCCGATGGTCGGCGCCAGCGTCGCCACCAGGCCGATCATCGGCGACACCATGGCACGGCGCGACGGCGGGAAGATGGTGAAGGCGGCAGCGAACACGCTTGGGATCATGCCGCCGCCGATAAAACCCTGGACGGCGCGGTAGACGATCATCTGGTCGATGTTGGTGGCGGTCGCCGCCAGCGCGCTCGCGGCGGTGAAGCCGGCCGCGGAGACGGTGAACAGCACACGCGTCGACAGCATCCGGCTGAGAAAACCGGACAGCGGGATCATGATGACTTCGGCGATGAGATAGGCGGTCTGCACCCACGGAATTTCGTCGGAGCTGGCGCTCAAGCCGGCCTGAATCTCGGCCAGCGAGGCCGAAACGATCTGGATGTCGAGGATCGCCATGAACATGCCGAACACCATCGCCAGGAAGGCGATGATGCGGCGTGTGGGAATGGTATCAGGCGTAGCCGGCCTCGCCGGCGGCGATCCTGCTATCGAGGTTGCGGTTGCCACGGCATTGCTCCCAAGCGGCCGCTCAGTTCGACGCCGAAGGTGCGGTACGGCTGTCGACGGCGACGACGACGCTGAGGCCGGCGCGCAGCTTGCCTGTCTTCAGCACATCCGCTGGCACGTCGATGCGAACCGGGACGCGCTGCACGACCTTGGTGAAGTTGCCGGTGGCGTTTTCCGGCGGCAGCAGCGAGAACACCGCGCCGGATGCCGGCGCCAGCGACGAGACGGTGCCTTCGAAATCCTGGCCGTCGATCGCGTCGACCGAAATCCTGACCTTTTCACCAGGCACCAGCCGGGCAAGCTGGGTCTCCTTGAAATTGGCGACGATATAGAGCTTGTCCATCGGCACGATGACGGCGAGCTTCTGTCCGGGGCTGATCAGGTCGCCCTGCTCGACCGAGCGGTTGCCGACGACACCGTCATAGGGCGCGCGCAGCACGGTGAAGGACAGGTCGCGTGCGGCCTTGTCGCTGGCAAGCTGCAGCGACGCCAGCGTGCTTGCCGTCTCCGCGCGCTGCGCCTGGAGCACACCGATATTGGCCTCAGCCGCCGCGATCTGGGCGTCGGCACCGACAAGGGCGGCATTGGCCTGCTCGACCGCGGTCTGGGCATCGTCCAGTTGGGCCTGGGTGCCGACATGTGTCTTGAGCAATTGGGCGGCGCGCGCTTGGACACGCGCCGCATTGGCGGCGGCGGCCTGGTCGGCGGTCTTCTGCGCCTGCGCCTGCTCGAGCGAGGCGCGCGCCGCCTCGGTCTGGGCGTCGATACGATCGAGCGTCTTGCTCAAGGTGGCGATCTGCGCCTCGGCCTGGGCGACCGCTATTTTGTAGTCGCCATTGTCGACGACCAGCAGCGGGTCGCCGGCCTTGACCTGCTGGTTCTCGGTCACCTTGACCTGATCGACATAGCCGGAAATTTTCGGCGAAACGAACGCCATGTCGGCCTGGACATAGGCGTCGTCGGTGGAGATCATGAAACGCCCGTCGGTCCAGTAATCATAGCCATACCAGGCGCCTGCGCCCAGCAAGCCAAGCGCAATGATCGGCAACAGAAAGGAGCGTGCCGAGCGTTTCTTTTTGGCCGGCGCCTCGGCCGGAGGGCTTGTTGCGGGCTCAGTCGGTGGGTTCGGCGCTTCGATTGCCGGCGCAACCTTGGCGTTGGGGAAGGGACGGACTTCGGCGGTTGGGGTCGCGTTCGAGGACATGGCATCTCTCTTGGCATCGCTAGAAACCGGGCATCAGACTGAACCGTTCGGTTCGATGTTGACGTTGACTTAGCGCGGTGAGAGGCCCATATCAAGGATGATCGAACCGATCGGTTCGAATTTTTCGAGGTGTGACGTTATGACCGAGCCCGACAAGGACCAGTGCGATCCGCTGGATGGCCTGCGTCGCGGCCGCCCGGCGGCGGGACAGGACCCGGTCAAGCGCAGCCAGATCATCGAGGGCGCACGTCGTGTCTTCATCGACAAGGGCTTCGAAGCGGCGTCGATGAACGACATCACCCGTGAGGCCGGCGTTTCCAAGGGCACGATCTATGTCTACTTCGCCAACAAGGAAGAGCTGTTCGAGGCGCTGATCGAGGAAGAGCGCGGCACGATCTTCAAGAATATGTACGATCTGCTCGACCGCGCCGACGACCTTCGCGAGACGCTGGTGAAGTTCGGCAAGGTGCTGTCCCTCAAGATCACCTCGGCCAAGGTCGTCCAGGCGCAGCGCACCGTGATCGGCGCGTCCGACAGGATGCCCGAACTTGGTGCGCGTTTTTACGAACGCGGCCCGAAACGCGGCCACGACAAGGTCGTTGCTTTTCTCAATGCCGCCATCGAGCGCGGCCTGCTCGAGATCGACGATGTCGATCTTGCCGCCTATCAGTTCACCGAACTGTGCCTGGCGGGTCTTTTCCGTCAGTGCATGTTCGCCTACCGCACCAAAGCCCCGAGCCAGGCTGAAATCGACCACATCGTCAGGTCGGGCGTCGGCATGTTCCTGAAGGCTTACGGCACCGAAAGGCTTGCCACGGAAGAAAGCACCCAAACGATTGCCCTAGAGGTAAAGTCCTAGGGCGCGTCGCGTTTGACCGGGCTCACGCGACGCGCTTTAGGATGTTCTTTTTGCATGTCGTCATCGCAAAACCGCTGCACACCCACGGGTCAAGCCTGAGGGCATGCTTTTGCGCGACATGCGTTAGCCGCCATTGGCCGCCAGCACGATCGCCGCGCGCAATTCCTCGAGTCCCTCGTTCTTTTCCGACGACGTGGCGAGGACGAACGGAAACGCGGCCGGCCGCTTCTTGATCTTCTGCAGTGTCTCTTCGATCAATCGCGGCACGCCGGCCGCCTTGATCTTGTCGGTCTTGGTCAGCACGATCTGATAGGACACCGCCGCCTTGTCGAGCAGCGACAGCACTTCGTCATCCTTGGCCTTGATGCCATGACGGGCGTCGATCAGCACGTAGACGCGCTTCAGCGTGACGCGGCCCTTGAGATAGTCGAAGACGAGTTTCGTCCAGTCGTCGACCTTTTCCTTGGGCGCGGTGGCGTAGCCGTAGCCCGGCATGTCGACCAGCGCCATTGGCGGCAGGTCGGCGCCTTCGCCGGAAAACCCGCCCGGAACGAAATAGTTGAGTTCCTGCGTTCGCCCCGGCGTATTGGACGTGCGCGCCAGTCCCTTCTGATTGACCAGCGCGTTGATCAGCGACGATTTGCCGACATTCGAGCGGCCGGCAAAGGCGATCTCCGGCGGTCCTTCCGGCGGCAGGAACTTCATCGCCGGCACGCCGCGGATGAAGATCCACGGCCGCGTGAACAGCTCGATGCCGATCACGGACTTGTTCAACGCGTTCAAGCCGCTGCCTCCAGAACAGAAATATCGGCGCCACGAATGGCATTGAGGTTGCGGCTGATCTTTTCCACCGGCCAATCCCACCACGCCGCCGCCAAAAGCCGCCGGATGGTCCTGTCGTCGAAACGCATCTTCACCACCTTGGCCGCATTGCCGGCGACGATCGCATAGGGCGCCACGTCATGCGTCACCACCGACTTTGCCGCAACGATGGCGCCATCGCCGATCGCCACGCCGGGCAGGATCGCCGCTTCCATGCCGATCCATACATCATTGCCGATCACCGTGTCGCCGCGCAATTCCTTCGACCAGGTCGCCGGATCGAAACCCTCTTCCCAGCCATGACCGAAGATGTTGAACGGATAGGTCGAAAAGCCGGACATGGCATGATTGGCGCCGTTCATGATGAAGCGCGCGCCCTCGGCGATGGCGCAGAACTTGCCGATGATCAGCCGGTCGCCGATGAATGGATAGTGATGAAGCACGCATCGCTCGGCGAATTTGTCCGGCCCGTCCGGATCGTCATAATAAGTGAAGTCGCCGATCTCGATGTTCGGCGCCGTGACCAGCCCCTTCAGGAAGCCGACGCGGCTATGCATCGGGATCGGGTGCTTGATGTTGGGGTTGGGTCCGATCATGGTCTGGCTCCATCGACGAAACAACAGGTCAAAATAGTGCGATCCGCCCGGCAGCACCAACCGCGTGCGCAGCGGATCATCCTCACCTGTTCATCGACGCAGCGCCCCTGAAACGACAGCGGAGCTTATAGGTCGCGGCGGCGTCTATCGCCGCGCCGGGCTTTCCTGGATTCGGCAGAAAGGCAGCGCCGTCTATTCCGCCGGCGACGGTTTCTTCCGGAACAGCGCGACCAGATTGTCCCACAATTCGATCTTGGCGCCCTGCCGCTTCATGATCACGCCTTGCTGGATGATCGAAAGCAAATTGTTCCAGGCCCAGTAGATGACAAGGCCGGCCGGAAAACCCGCCATCATGAACGTGAAGACCACCGGCATCCAGGTGAAGATCATGGCCTGCGTCGGGTCCGGCGGCGTCGGGTTCATGCGCATCTGCAGGAACATGGTCAGGCCCATGATCAGCGGCCAAACGCCGATCATCAACATGTCCGGCAGAGCGATCGGAATGAGGCCGAACAGGTTGAAGATCGAGGTCGGATCGGGCGCCGCCAGATCCTGGATCCAGCCGAAGAACGGTGCGTGCCGCATCTCGATGGTGATGTAGAGCACCTTGTAGAGCGCAAAGAAGACCGGGATCTGCAGCGCCACCGGCCAGCAGCCGGCGAGCGGATTGATCTTCTCGGTCTTGTAGAGCTCCATCATCGCCTGTTGCTGCTTCATCTTGTCGTCCGCGTATTTCTCGCGGATCTCGAGCATCTTGGGCTGCACCTTCTTCATGTTCGCCATCGACGCGTAGGACTTGTTGGCGAGCGGATAGAAGGCGGCCTTGACGACGACGGTGGTGGCCAGGATGGCCAGGCCGAAATTGCCGAAGAATTTGTACATCGTGTCGATCAGATAGAACATCGGCTTGGTGATCCAGATGAACCATCCCCAGTCGATCAAACGGTCGAACAGCCTGATGTTGCGGTCTTCCGCATAGGCGTTGACCTTGGCCACTTCCTTGGCGCCGGCGAAGATTTCGCTCTCGACTGTCGCCGACTGACCGGCATCGACGGTGATCGGGTCGGTGAGGAAGTCGGCCTGGTAGCGCGGGCGGCCGTCCTCGAAATAGGCGTAACGCGGCTGGAACTGCTGCTTCTCGGTCGGCACCAGCGTCACCGCCCAGTATTTGTCGGTGATGCCCAGCCAGCCATCGGTCGACTTGCTCGGCGTAAACTGCTTGTCCTCCTCGATCGACGAATATGTGTGTTCCTGCAGGCCTTCCGTGCCGGTGACGCCGATCAGCCCCTCATGCAGCACATAGATGCTGGCAACGGCAGGCTTGTCGAAGCGGGTGACACGGCCGTAATTCGACAGGGTAACGGCGGCCGACCCCGAATTCTGCACCGTGTCCGACACCGTGAACATGTAGTCGCCGTCGACGGAGAAGGTGCGCTTGAAGGTCAGGCCCTTGTCGTTGGTGAAGCTCAGCGTGACCGGGGTCGCCGGCGTCAGCGTCGCATTGCCGTCGACGGTCCACACGGTTTCCGGGCCCGGCACCGTGCCGGTCTTGTCGCTGCCGATAAAGCCGATCTCGGCATAGTAGCCCGTAGGCAGCGCTGCCGGGTTGAGCAGTTCGATCTCGGGCGAGTTCTTGTCGACCGTCAGCCTGTAGTGCTTGAGCTTGAGGTCGTCGAGACGGGCGCCGGCGAGATTGATCGAGCCCTCCAGGCTCGGCGTGTCGATCCTGACGCGCTTCGTCGACGCCAGCGCCTGCTCGCGGCTGGCCAGCGTCGTGCCGTCAGTTCCAGGTGCATTGGGTGCATTGGGAATGGCGCCTTGCTGCGGCACCGGCGTGTCGCTGCCGCCCGGACTGGCGGCTTCGGCCGCCTTCTTCTGCTCCGCTAGCCGCTGCTCTTCGATACGGGCCGCCTCGCGTTGCGCCTCGCTGTGCGGCAGCACGTAAAAATACTGCCAAAGTGACAGGATCAGCACCGACAGCGCGATGGTGATGAAGAAGTTCCGGTTGTTTTCCATCGAAAGCCTTGGCCTATCGTGTTCCGCGCAGTCGGCGTGAGAGTTCGGCCTTCAACTGGCCGAACGGAATGGCAAGCACATCTTCGCGCCCCACGATGACATAGTCATTGCCTGGCTTCATGTCACCCGCGGCATGCGTGCGCACGGCTTCTCTCAGCCGCCGCCGGATGCGGTTGCGGACGACTGCGTTGCCGACCTTCTTGGTGACCGTGTAGCCGACGCGAGGCGCCTCTGCGTCGCTGCGGTCGAGAACCTCGACGAGAAAAAGCCGCCCGCGGCGCTTTTCGCCACGCCGGACGGCCAGGAATTCCGCGCGCTTCAGAAGCCGCTTGGGATGTGCTCCCACTGGCTTGCCGGTTGCGGGCAACGATCTCGTCTTCCGTTCAGGCGCTGAGCCGCTTGCGGCCGCGGTTGCGGCGGGCTGCGACGACGCCACGACCACCCTTGGTGGCCATGCGGGCACGAAAACCGTGCCGGCGTTTGCGGACGAGTTTGGACGGTTGGTAGGTACGCTTCATTTGTTTTAATACCGCGGGGTGCGGCCCTTCTTGATTCTGTCACTCTGTAACAGGAGCTTTGCCCGGCCGGCTTTGGCGCGATCGAAACCGCGCCGGGACGAATGGCCCGAGCGTGAGCGGGCTTATAGAAAGAAGGGGTTTGGAAGTCAATCCGGGGCCGACACCGGCCCCGACATTCCGGCGTCTCGGGCCAACGGCTGGCGTGTGGCCGAGGTCTGGGCGGTCTTATCCCTGATTGGGACGAAGGATGAAATTGGCAAAAAAGCCGCAATAGCCTAATCTTGGCCGATCAAGTGATCGTGAAGAAAAAGCAGCATGAGTGAAATCCCATCCGCGGACGAAAGCACCGATCGGGCGACCGCAGCCGCCCGCAGGGTGCCGTTGTCGCGTGGATTGTCGACAAAGCTCCTGCTGCTCACCATCGTCTTCGTGCTCCTGGCCGAGGTCCTCATCTTTCTGCCCTGGATCGCCAGCTACCGGCTGAGCTGGCTGAAAGAGAGGCTGAGCACCGCCGCGGCCGTCTCGATCGTGCTGGTGCAGGGAGAGCCCGCCTCGCTGTCGCGCGCTGCCCAGAACGATGTGCTGATGGCGATCGGCGCCAAGGCGATCGCCGTGCGCGACGGCGGTGTCTCGCGGCTTCTGGTGGTGGCTGAGATGCCGCCGCACGTCGACGAGCATATCGACATTGCCAATGTCGGCCTGATCGAGGGCATGACCGGCGCCTTGGACACGCTGTTGTTCGGCGGCGAGCGGATGCTGCGCGTTTTCGGGCCGGTCGGCGACAGCGACAAGGAATTCGAGCTGATCATGCCCGACTACAGCCTGCGCAATGCCATGCTCATCTATTCGCGCAACGTCGCCTTCGTCTCGCTGCTGATCTCGCTGTTCACCGCCATGCTGGTCTATGCCGCCATAGACCTGATCATGATCGGCCCGATCCGGACGATGACGCGCTCGATGCTGGCCTTCTCCGAGGCTCCCGACGACCCCGGGCGGATCATCCGCCCTGCTGCCCGCGCCGACGAAATCGGCGTTGCGGAGCGCGAGCTCTCGCAGATGCAGGAGCGGCTGCAAAAGATGCTCTCCGAGCAGAAGCATCTCGCCGACCTTGGCCTCGCGGTATCGAAGATCAACCATGACATGCGCAATATCTTGGCGTCGGCGCAGCTGATGTCGGACCGTCTGCGCCAGGTCAAGGACCCGACCGTGCAGGCCTTCGCGCCAAAACTGCTGCGCGCGCTCGATCGTGCCGTATCCTATTCGGAAGGTGTGCTTGCCTATGGCCGCACCCAGGAGCCGCCGCCCTCGCGCCGCAGGCTCAGACTGCGCCAGCTGGTCGATGACGTCCACGGCCTGCTCGACACCGAAGGCGGCATAGAATTCGTCAATGCCGTCGAACTGGCTTTCGAGGTCGATGCCGATTCCGATCAGCTTTTTCGCGTTCTCACCAATCTTTGCCGCAACGCCGTCCAGGCGATGGCGGCGGACGCGGAAAGCGCGGTGGTGCGTCGGTTGGAGGTGTCGGCCGAGCGCGTCGGCAGCGTCAGCCGCATCACCGTCACCGACACCGGCCCCGGCCTGCCGCCGAAGGCGCGCGAGAACCTGTTCGCGGCGTTCCGCGGCTCGGCCCGCAGCGGTGGCACCGGCCTTGGCCTGGCCATCGCCCATGAACTGATCCGCGCCCATGGCGGCACGGTGGAGCTCGTCGAAAGCAGAGGCGGCCGCACCACATTCGCGGTCACCATTCCCGACCAGCCGGTCCGGCTCGACCAGGCCCGCAACGGCCTGCGCCGTCCCGCCTGATCCTCGCCCGCCCGGTCCCCGTCAAGGCACAACAGCAAAACTTTTGCCGGATCGGCTTGCTTTTCGGAAATTCAGTCGCTAGGGAACACGTCACATCGCGGCCGGTCGTTAAGGATCGGATCGCGGGCCATTCAAAGCATGGCCTGTTGCGCGCCCGTAGCTCAGCTGGATAGAGCACCAGACTACGAATCTGGGGGTCAGGAGTTCGAATCTCTTCGGGCGCGCCAATAATCTCTATCAGTTAGCGGCGCGACACCGTTTCAAATCGGTTTTTGAAACGGTTTGAACGGCCGGATGCTTTTTCGTGTGATTTCGCGCGAGTGGCAGCGTCAGGAACCCGACGCTGGCGCGGCGGAGGCGGACGCATCCGAGGCGACGTTCAACTGCTTCGTCCGGCATGACCTTCGCGCATCATGAAAGCGACCACGGTACCGGACAGGAAAGTGAGGGCGGCGATCGAGGCAACCGCCCACGCCAGGCCGAAGAAGTCGGCGATCAGTCCCGCCGACAGCGCGCCGATCGCGTAGCCGAGATCGCGCCAGAAGCGGTAGACGCTGAGCGAGCGGGCGCGCCATGAAGGATGCGACGCATCTGACACTGCGGCGATCAGGCTCGGATAGACCATCGCCGTGCCCAGGCCAAGCAGGAGGCTCGCCACCAGCCACCAGCCAAAATTCGAGGTCAGCGCCGTGAGAAAGAGCGCCGACGCTTGCACCCACATGCCGGCGACGATCAGGCCCTTGCGGCCCCAACGGTCGCTGAGCGGTCCCGTCACGACCTGCAGCACGCCCCAGGTGACGGGATAGACCGCCTTCAGAATGCCGATGCGTTCCACACCGAGCCCGCCGGCTGCGAAGAAGAGCGGAAAGATGCCCCAGCTCATGCCGTCATTGAGGTTGTTCACCAACCCGGCCTGCGAAGCGGCAAAGAGGTTGCGATCCCGAAAGGAGGTCAACGCAAAGACCTCGCGGAAGGAAAGGGGTGATGCCCCGCGCGGATGGTTCGCCAGTTCCGCACGCACATGATCGCGCGTGTCGCGCACGAGCAGGATCGAGAGCACCGTGCCCAGCACTGCGTAGCCGACGCCGAGATAGATCGGGATTGGTCGCAGACCGTAGCGACTGGCGAGATAGCCGGTGAGAAAGGCGGTGATCCCGACTGCGAGGTAACCGGCAAACTCGTTGAGCCCTACGGCGAGGCCACGCCCCTTCGGGCCGACAAGGTCGACCTTCATGATGACGGTCATCGACCAGGCGAAGCCCTGGCTGATGCCAAGCAGTGCGTTGGCGGCGATGACCCAGTTCCAGTCTGGCGCCCAAATGATCATGAAGGGAACCGGCAGGCCGAACAGCCAGCCGAGAACCAGCACGCGCTTGCGCCCCCATTTGTCGGCGAGCTGTCCGGAGACAAGGTTGGCCAGCGCCTTGACGACGCCGAAGCTGACGATGAAGGAGACGACCAGCGTGGTCGAGGCGAGCCCGAATTCCTCTGAGCCGATCAACGGCACGACGGTGCGTTCGATGCCGACCATGCCGCCGACGAATGCATTGATAAGCACAAGCAGCGCGAACTGCCGCCAGTTGGCCTTGAGACCGAGGCTCACTGCTGGCGCCGCCATCGTTGTCATGCGGCACCGGCATTGATGGCTCGGGTGCGTGCGGCCATCACTACATCAATCCCGTTCGGGAGCCGTCAGAGCCGGAGCCAAGGCTGCTAAGCGATTGAAGGGGCTTCTCGACCACGGACTTGTCTCCTCGGGGGCCGTGTGATACCGCATCATTCAATAATTATGTTGAATGAACTAGCGTGGCTGCTACCCTGATGTCAATCCGCAATCCGAAGCAGGCACTTTACGAGCAGTTCGCGGTTGTCGCGAAGGCTCTGGGCAATCCGCAGAGGCTGGAACTGATCGAGCAACTCGCGCAGGGTCCGCGCAGCGTGGAAGCCTTGGCCGCCAAGCTTGCGCGTCCGGTGGCGAATGTCTCGCAGAATCTCCAGGCGATGCGCCGCGCCGGACTCGTGACGTCAGAGCGCGCTGGCAAGTTCGTCAACTACCGGCTCGCAGATCAAAGCGTACTTGCCGCCTTCGCCTCCATTCGAGTCGTTGCCGAGCGGCATTCGGCCGAGGTCGAACGCATCGTGAGGGGCTATTTCGACCGGCGCGACGATATCGAGCCCGTGTCCCGGGAAGAGCTGGCCGCGCGAATGAAAGACGGGCTCGTTACAGTCATCGACGTCCGACCGCCCGATGAGTTTGCGCTCGGACATCTGCCCGGCGCGATCAACGTCCCCCTCGGCCAACTGGAGCAGCGGTTGTCCGACCTCGAGGCGAAGCCCGAGATCGTCGCCTACTGCCGCGGTCCGTGGTGCGTGATGTCATTCGAGGCGGTCGCATTGCTGCGTGAGCACGGCTTCCGCGCACGCCGCATGGAAGATGGCCTGCCCGAATGGCGTGACGCGGGCTTAGCTGTCGAGGCTTGATCGACTTCAACTTCAAAGTCCCCCTCACTCAGCCCTCTTTGCCGTAGCAAGGTTGACTCATCACGTTAGTTCGTGCTAACGCGTTAGTGGTGACTAACGTGAACAACAGCTGGACCGCCCTGGGCGACCCCACCAGGCGCACGATCTTCGAACTCTTGGTCGAGCATCCGCGTTCGGTTACCGAGTTGGCGCGTGCCCTGCCGGTGACCCGGTCGGCGGTCTCGCAGCATCTGAAGGTGTTGAAAGAGGCAGGGCTCGTTGCAGACACGCCGGCTGGCAAGCACCGCATCTACCGCGTCGAACCCGACGGGCTGGCGGCGCTTCGCACAGAGCTCGACCGGTTCTGGATGAAGACGCTCGCTGCCTTCAAGCAAGCTGTCGAACAACCGCGAAAGGAGTGAAAAAATGAACACGCAAGCAGCAGACACTTTGGTAAGGCACTCGATCGTGGTCGAGGCGCCGATCGAGCGCGCCTTCGAGGTCTTCACGGAGGATTTTGGCAAGTTCAAACCCAGGGAGCACAATCTGCTCGCCGTGCCGATCGCCGAGACCGTGTTCGAGCCGCGCGTCGGCGGCCATATTTATGATCGCGGCGCCGACGGCAGCGAGTGCCGGTGGGCGCGCGTGCTGGCTTATGAGCCGCCGCACCGTGTGCTGCTAAGTTGGGACATCAGTCCGCAATGGCGGTTGGAGACCGATCCGAACAAGGCCAGCGAGTGGGAAGTCCGCTTCACTGCCGAGACGGCTAATCGGACCCGCCTGGATCTCGAGCATCGCAAACTGGAGCGCCACGGCGCCGGCTGGGAAAGCGTGCGCGATGGTGTCGCCGCCGATCAAGGCTGGCCGCTCTACCTGCAGCGATACGCCGACCTGTTCGGGCGTCGGGCCTGACGGCCACATCCGCAAGCATCAGATCGAATCCGGCCTCGCGGCCTGCAATCCCGTAAGCTCAGGAGTTATTCGCGGTGGCGACACTGTCGCGAATAACGTCCCTTGCCTACCCGGAGCCCACAAGCGTAGGCGCAATAATTGCCTGACCAGCATGCCCAACGCCGCTTCGGATGCGGGGACGGCTCCGCGCGAAGCGGATGATGGCTGACGAAGGTCAGAACGGTATAGGCCACAATGGTCACGCATTTGTGAGCTGTATGATAAGCCTATTCGGGATTATGGGTCTAATCTTGAAGCGTGCGTCGTCTTAAGTGTCACTAGTAATAGTCCCTGCAGGGCCGCCGCTCAGGAATAATGCTGATGGAACGCAAGCTCGCGGCAATCATGGCCGCCGATATCGTCGGCTACAGCCTGCTGATGGCTGAAAACGAGGCTTCCACCTACACGAAGCTGCGCGCTGTTTTTGATGAGCTCATTGACCCGACCACTGCCCGCCATGGCGGGCGCATCGTCAAGACGGCGGGAGACGGCTTTCTCGCCATGTTTCCAAGCGTCAACGAAGCGGTCGATGCGGCGCTGGCCATACAGGAAGGCTTCGACAAGGGCCCGTTCGAGCTGCGCATCGGCATCAATCTTGGCGATGTCATCGAAGATGACGGCGACGTATACGGCGACGGCGTCAATGTGGCCGCCCGTCTTGAGGCCATGTGCGATCCGGGGCAGATATTCGTCAGCGGCGCCGTGGTGATGGCGGCCGACCGCAACAGCGCGGACAGGTTCGTCCGCATCGGCCGCAGGCGGGCCAAGAACATTCCCGAACTTCTCAACGTCTACCGCGTAAGGCGCGCGGGCTCTGCGTGGTCGCCATGGCGGCACGTGCCGCAGGTGCCGCGCAGCACCGCTGCCCGCTGGTCTTATGGCGTAGCCGCCATAGCCCTCATCCTCATCGGCACCCAAATCCAGCCGCTCCCCCTGGCAGCCATGGTCAGCCGCATCCCGGGGGTCTTGTCGATGGACCAGAGCCGCTCAGACCCCCGGCCGTCAGTGGCGGTGATGCCTTTTGCCGCGATGAGCGGCAGCGGCGAGCAATCGTATTTCGCGGACGGATTGGCCGAGGATGTGACGACAGCCCTTGCCCGCAATTCAGAGCTACAGGTAATCGCGCGCGATTCCACCTACGCCGTGCACGGGCAGGGTACGGACGTGCGCAAGCTTGGGGCGAAGCTCGGCGTTGATTATGTGGTTGAAGGCAGCGCCCGCCGTGAAGGCGACCAGCTTCGCGTGTCGGCGCAGCTGATCGATGTAAAGACAGGCGCGCATCTGTGGTCGCGCAGTTTTGACCGGCAGGTCGCCGACGTGTTCACCGTCCAGAGCGAGCTGACCACTGAAATCGTCGCGCAGATCGCGCCCTATATCGGCAGGAGCGAGGCGGCGGCGGCAGCGGAACGCCCGACCGACAACCTGCAGGCCTATGACCTCGTGCTGCAGGCCCGCAACCGCTACCGGCACGGCGGCGATGACCCGCAGGACATTCTGGAGGCGCGGGGCCTCTACCAGCGCGCCCTTGAAATGGACCCGTCCTATGCGGCCGCCCGCGCAGGCCTCGCGCTGACCTTTATCGCCAGCGTGGCGCAGAGCGGTGACGGCCGGGAAAACGCACCGGAACTCCATCTTGGGCTTAGCGAAGCTCGGCAGGCGGTCCGTCTCGACCCCAATCTTGGCCTTGGCTATCAGGTCATCAGCTTCGGGCTTGCCCTGCAGGGCGACTATTCAGGCGGCTTGCAGGCCGCGCGGCGCGCTGTGGAACTCAACCCTAACGATCCCGACAGCATGATGGCGCTTGCAAAGGCGCAGGTTCGCTTCGGGCAATATGATGATGCCGTCGCCAACGCAGAGCGGGCCCGCCGCCTTCATCCTATGGCGCCCGAGTACTACGCCTATGTGCACGGGCAGGCGCTCTACGCGGCTGACCGCCGCGACGAGGCTTCCGCCGTCATAGAAGAATGCCTGATCCGGGCGCCGCGCGATGCAAACTGCCTTCTGATTCAGGCGGCTTTGCAGGCCGGGGGCGGCGAGATCGAGGCAGCCCAGCAGACGATGGCAAAGCTGGTCGAGGCGCATCCGGCATTCTCGCTGGAAGCAGAGCGCGCTTACCGCCGGTTCGGTGACAGGCCGCTGATGGAAGAGTTCCTGCAGGACCTCGCAAAGGCCAAGGCTCCTGAATCAGCCTGACAGTTTTTACAGAGCGACTTCAATCATATAGCGGTGCCCAGTTTCATCCATTTGGGCGCGCCAATTTTTGCCATTCCACGCCGGTACGTTGGCGGGTGGAGGAAGTTACGAGCAGCCTATGACCGACGCAGCACGTCCTGCCATTCGAGATGACGGTCGATCTGCGCTTTTGCGAACGGACAAAGCGGAATGATGGCGACCCCTTCGCGCCGGGCATCCTCGACCGCCTGGCGTACCAGTCGCTCGCCGACCTTGCGGCCGCGCAACGCCGCTGGAACTTCGGTATGGTCGATGATGATCAACCCTTCGCCGGCCCGGCTATAGGTCATCTCAGCTTCGATGCCGTCGACGAGCATCCGGTAGCGTCCCTTCGATGCGGTATCCTCCCGCTCGACCTTTTCGACGGTCAAGCGAGAGGCAGGGCCCGGCTGCTCGGCGTCATGCGGCCGCGCCTGACCCCGCCGCCCCGGCATGCAGTCCAGTAGGTCGCGGTCCCATCTTCCGAGATCGGCCGCAGCGTCGTAGGTCGAGACGAGAAACTCCATAAGCGCCGCGTCGGGATTTGCAGCCGACTGAACGGCATCGTACGGCAGGATGAATTCCGATAGGCCGTCATGCCAGAACGCGTCCTCGGGCCGGACCGACGCGCCCCTGAAGCCACTCGGCGCCGGATAGGCGTAGGCATAGAACGCGGGGTAATCGATGCCGCCACCGCCGGGCCAGAAACCGGCTGAGGAGACCTCGCGGTCGTAGGCTTCCTGGGCCACATCGTTGGGCAATGAAGGAATGCCGCCGGGATGGAGAGGCGCGCGCCGCCCTGAAAAGCGGGTGACGGCCAGGTCAAAACTGCCCCAGAACAGGTGAACGGGACTGGACTTGCCAAGAAAGGAGGTCCGGAACCGACTGAATACCCTGTCGACCGCCACCGATGCATGATGGAAGCGCTGAACGGCTTCCCGGTCATAGGGCCGGTCGCGATGATCTTCGGTGAACGGCACGGGATTGGGCACCTCGTTCGGATTGCCGTTAAAGGTCGGTGTGCCTCCAAGTTCGGAAATCAACTGCACGAGATTGGCGTGGAACACCGCGACTGTGGATGGCCCGAGCGCAAACGATGCCTTGCGACCATTGCCGCATGTGCCAACAACCGTATGGTTCCGAAGGTCGAAGAGGATCTCGATGCCCGGGCCGTCGGGGATAGGCGAGGAGGTCAGGCCGAGCGGCGTGACATAGAAGGTCGCGTTCCAGGAATGGTTGAGCCACGGGGTATGAGCAAGGCGATATTTCCCGGCGATCTGCAAATAGAGATGCAGGGCCGAACACGTCTCGCGCCAGCCGAGGTAGTCCAGGTGGGGCCACTTGTTGCTCATTGTGCTTTCTCCATTCAGAACATACCGGCACGCGACGCGTCATCTCGTCTGAACCGCCCAGGTCCGTCAGTCTTAGCGCCGGTCAGTCCGGTACGGAATGTGCTCATCTCGGTCATCGATCGGGAGATCGAAACGTCCCTTGCCCCGGTCCTCGGCGCGCCATTCGGCCTTCGCTTCTTCGATGCGGTCCTTCGAGGCGACGAGTTCCACCAGATATAGCGCGGTCCGCTGAGCGTTGCGCCGCCGCCCGGTTCGATTGCTGGGTTCCAACTCATGCGCGTCATCCTCACTTAGGCCGTCCAGACAGCCTCGCCCTTGCCGATACGAATGCCCGATTTCGACTAATCCGAACCGCGAGCGGGAAGAGCGCTTTCGGCCCGACAAATGCCTAAACTGGCGAGCGACCGTCTGCCCAACTAGTCCTGTGATACGTCTAGCTGTGTCGCAGCAAGTGGAACGTGCGGGCGATGTCGCCGAACGCGACGGCTCGCAGTAGTGCGACCGGACCGTCGAACACGGTTCCTTGACAATGCTTTGAACCGTTCGTGTTCTAACGATCAACTCCCCAAAGATCCGGGTCTGTTTGAAATACTCGATCAGCAACTCGGTGAGCACCCGGACTTTCCGTGTGGGGTGCTGACCCGGCGGTCGGACGACATACGTGGCCCCCGGAGGTACCGGATAGCGTGTCATGATCGGGACCAGCGCGCCGGAGGCCACAAATTCATGTGTGATGCAATCGGGGAGCCAGGCGATGCCGAGCGCTGCCACTGCGGCGGCGGCAAGCGCCGTGGCGCTGTCGGCCTTGAACCTGCCCTGCGGCTGGACCGTAACAATCTTGTCGCCATCCATGAACTGCCAGGCTTCCGTTCCCTGCATGAGGGCCTGATGGGTGACGAGTTCGTCTGGAGACTCGGGTGACCCGTGCGCTTCGATATAGTCTGGGCTCGCGACAAGCTTTCCATGGATCGGCCCGACGCGCTTCGCGATCAGGTTGGAGTCCTGAAGGTAGGCGCCCCGGATCGCGCAATCGAAACCCTCTGCGATGAGATCGACGAAGCGATCGCTGTAGGAAGTATGGATGTGAAGCTTCGGGTGCAGACGCGCCATTTCCGCGAGCACGGGGGCGAAGTGGGTCGCGCCGAAAGTAAGCGGCATGGCAACCCTCAGGCGGCCGCGCAGCTCACCGGTTGGGAGGATGGTTTCCCTGGCCGTGTCGATCTCGGCGCTGGCCCGGGCCGCATGATCCCTGAACGTGATTCCCGCTTCCGTGAGCGCGGCGCCGCGGGTCGTTCGTGCAAGCAACTGGACGCCAAGCTCCGCTTCAACCCGAAAGAGCCGCCGACTGACGATTGACTTGGAGACGCCGAGCCGGCGCGCGGCGGCCGATACGCCCCCTGCATCGGCCACTGCGACGAATGTCTGCAGATCTTCGATGTCCAATTCGGCGTTCCTCGTTTCGCGACGCAGCATGCCTGACTATGGCACTACCGCATCACCAAAAGGAACAGCAAATTGCGGCAAGCAACGTCGCCCGCCGGCGCATGTCTCCCATGAACCCATTGCCGTCCACAACGGCAGAGAAAGGAAGTCTTGATGACCCCCCGTAACGGCCTTGATTCGCTTCTTCGTCCCGAAGACTCGGTACTCGTTCTGATCGACCATCAGCCTTACCAGCTCACGAACCTGAACAGCCACGACCCGCATATGGCGGTCAACAATGCTACGGGTCTGGCGAAGGCCGCCAAGGCATTTAGCGTACCGACGATCCTCACGAGCGTGCTCGCTGACCGAGGCGGGCTCATCTTTCCGCAGATCACCGACGTCTTCCCCGGCCAGGAGGTGATCGACCGGATGCTTATCAACACCTGGGAAGACCAGAAGGTCGTCGACGCGGTCAAGAAGACCGGCCGCAAGCAGCTGATCATCGCCGGTCTGTTCACGGAGATCTGCGTCGCGATGCCGGCGATCCAGGCTGCCGGCGAAGGATGGGACGTCACGGTCATCACGGACGCCTGCGGCGGCGTGTCGGTTGAAGCCCATGAGGCAGCGCGACTACACGAGGGCCGAGACCCTGCCTGCATTGATTGAGCTCCTCAAGGATCACATGGCCGGCAGCGGCATGGCGTACCTGTGGGAGCAGCAGCTGCTCAACACGCCCGTGCCGAGCGAAGGCTGATCCGGACCGGGATGGCGAGCTTTTCGGTGAGCGTCGGGCCGCGCCCGGGCTGCGCCGATGCCGCTAAGCGCTCGAATTTTAAAATGTCGAATACCGACGCGTTGTAGGTCAGGCGAGACAGCGCTTCAGCAACCATCGGCTCTCGCCGCTTTGGATAGGCATCAGTTCGCAAACTGTCATCAAGGCAGCCTGTTGAACTCACAGCGAGAATTGATCCGGGATCGCTACCAGTGCGCCAGAATTTGGTAATCAGAACGTCAAAAAAATCTGGCAGCGGGAGCCTGTTTCGCTCACACCCGAATTCGGCGGTCCCGATCAGCCGATGAGTCGCCTTGAGTCAGTGCTGCGATAAGCAGAGAACAATCCAATTCCTCAGGGAACGAAAATCTTAGGTCACTCTGCGACGCCATACGAAGCGACCTCAATCTTGCTGTCTTCGCGGCGCGTTCGGCGCGCTCAGCCTCAGCCATCACCTTCGCGGAGCGAGTAATTTGCCTATTCCCCAGCCAACACATCTGTTCGATCCCGCTAAATTTCTTCTCGCACGCTTCCCGTAGTTTCCGGGCGGATTTGCCCGACCACCGAGGCCAGTTCGGATCCGATTCCGCCTTTCCTCTTCGCCAGGCCTTTTTCGCGCCGGTACGCCTTCATGCCCTGACTCAATTGCGATTGTCGCCCTTCGTTGTGATGAAGTCGCCTCGATCGGTGACGCTAAGATTCGCGTTGCCGCCAGGCGCGGGCCGATCGCCTTGGCAATAGCCGTTGGGGCTCGCCGCCAACGCGCGAGTAGCCCGAGCCGTGCAAATCATACTGCTTACGCTCGATGTGGCTTCGCTCTGGCCGGCGCCTATCTGGGGCATCACCAAGATCGCCGCGGCAAATGACTAGCGGAACAGATACTTTGATACCTCTGGAGGCAGTTGCTGCAGTCCTGTCCTCTCAGATCGCCGGGCCAGCATGGGGCATCAAGGTGACGTAGATCACGAACCCGATCGTGCAGATCGCTGCGAGCGAGATCGGCACGCCAAACGGCACAACGCCTTTGCGGTCCAGGTGCTGAACGTAGAGGCGGAAAGCGCCTGCGGGCAGCATGAACGGGTTTTTAACGATCAACGCTGTGGCGAGGGCGAAAACCAGCAGCAGTACGGAGAACACAAGGAGGCCGCTGCCGCCGATCAGCAACGGCACCACCGCCATCAGCTTGACATCGCCGGCCCCGACCTTGCGCAAAGCCCAGAACGGAAACAGCGCACCGAACAATAAAAGGCCGGCGATTGCGCTCAGGCCCATGTCCCACCACGATCCGGATTGCACCGACAGGAGCTGCAGCGAGCCCAAACCCAGGCAAAGCAGCAGCAGCACATTCTGGTTGGATATCTTCTGGGTGGTGAAGTCGAGCCAGGCGATCCTTGCCAGCAAAGGAATGGCTAGCCCCTTCAGCAGCAGCGATGCGGCGAGCAACATGCTGTCGCCTTACCGTTCGAGATTCTTCACGCTGGACGACAGAAGCTTCAAATTGTTGGCCACGGTCGGATCGTTGGGTGCGAGCTCGTAAGCCTTGAGGAAACTGCTGCGTGCGTCCTGCAGCTTGCCGCGCAGCAGGTAGGAATAGCCGACATTGTTGTAATATTCGGGCGTCCCGCCGACCAGCCGGAAGGCCTGGCGATAGGCGTGGTCGGAGAGGTCGAAGCGGCGGATGCGATCGCTGGAGGCGGCCAGGCCCATCCAGGCACCACCATCATTAGGCGCCAGCTGCGTCGCCTTGTAGAACAGGGCGCCGGCATTGCCGTAGTTTTCCGCACGGAACTGGTTCTTGGCTTCGGCGACTGCCTGGTCAGAGGCATAATATTCGACGTCGCTGACCGTCTTCAGCCCGTCGAAGGCATCGCCAAACGCTGTCACATCACCTTTCGAGGGCTCGTTGGTGCGGACGACGCCGCTATCAGCCGTCTGACAGCCGGAAAGCACGATAAGCAGCAAACCGGCTACGGCCGCGAGGCGCATTGGCCCTGTCATTTCGTCCCCCAAAAGAGTTCTCTCCGACTCTCTATTCCGACCAAAGCACAGACGTGCCTAGAAGAAAACACCCATCATGCGAATGATCACTGGCAACATGATGATCATCATCACAACCGGGAAGATGCACAGTCCCAACGGAATCATCATTTTGACCGGCAGCGAATTGGCACGCTCTTCGGCACTCAGAATTCTCTGGCTGCGCATCTCGTCACTATAGACGCGCAAAGCGTCGGTCAGGCTGGTGCCGAGTTCTTCCGATTGCCGAAACAGCACAGCCAGCGCCCGCGCCTCGTCAAGACCGATTCGGTCAGCGAGTTCGCGCAACGCCTCCCGTAGCGGCTTGCCGGCACGCAACTGCAAATTCATGATCGTAAGCTGGATGCCGAGCCATTTATGGGTACCAGCCAGTTCGGCGCTGACGCGCTCGACTGCAGCTTCCAGGCTCATGCCTGCGTCGGCACAGGTTATCATCATATCCATGAAATCGGGAAAACCGCGGCGGTAGACCTGCTTTTGTCCTTTCTCGAAGCGATCGAGCATGACGCTTGGAATCACGAGGCAGGCGAGCCCGAATAGGGCGGAGCCGACAAAGGCTATCAAACTGGGGAGTTGCGGTGGGAGCACCCACGACAAGAGCGCATAGGCGGCCAGAAAACCGACACAGACCGCAGCCAGCCGCGACAAGGTATAAATGAGCGGAGCGCTCGGTTGATAAAAACCGGCGCGGAAGAGTTTCGCCTCCAAGGCGCTGGGCTCGTCCCGCTCCTTTTCTATCGATCGAAAATACGCATCGACCGGCCGCTGCGCTGCGATTTTGGCAAGCTGTTCCTGTCCAACGAGCGAACGGCGATCCGTAATACCCTCGGCCATCAGGCTTTGTGAGACCAGCTTCCGCGTCTGCAGCGCCGGCACGAAGATGAGCGCGCCGAACAGAAAAAGCGCCGCTGCCGCCAGAAAGACAGCGACGGAGACCAGAGTGCTGAGATCCTGAATAGCCGAAAACAATATTATGGCTCGCTTCTGTTAGAAATCGAAATTGACCATGCGATACATGATGAAGTCCCCCAAAAGCGCCCATAGCCCGGACATCAAGAACACTGGCGTAATCAATGGGCTGTTCCATACCCCGCCGTAATAACTCGGGGACAACACGAGCAGGAGCCCGAACATCACCAGTGGAAAAAGGGAGATGATCCAGGCCGATACCCGGCCCTCGGCCGAAAGCGCCCTGATCTTCAACCTGAGTTTCTGCCTTTCGCGCAGCACTGACGAAAGATTTGACAGGATCCCGGTCAGATTGCCGCCGGTCTTTGCCTGGATCGACAGCGATACCGAAACCAGATGAAGGCCCTCGAAGCCGACACGCTGCGAAAGTTTTCGCACCGCCTGTTCCATGCTCAGTCCAAAGGTGATCTCGTCGGACACGATGCCGAATTCGGTACCGAGTGGGTCGGGCATTTCGCGGGCGACGAGACCAACCGCTACCGAAGCCGGATGTCCGGCGCGCAGTGAACGAACGATCATGTCGAGCGCATCTGGGAGTTGCTTGGCGAATTTCTGGATTCGCTTGTTGCGAGCGCGCCGGAGAACGAGAAGCGGCAGCACAAATCCGACCAACACAAAAACGATGGACGACACCAAAGTCGAGAAACCCATAAGGAACGACAGCAGCGACGCCAATGCCAACCCCGTCAGGAGGAACTTCGCGGCGAACGTCAGCGGGTTTCCGGTGATACCGGACTGGGTATAGAGCCTGTTCAGCCCTATCATGCCAAAAAGAAAGTCGCCCGAACCCGTCAGCCCGCGCTCGCGCAGCAGCCCTTGCAAGGTCTGTTCGGCCGGAACGTCGTCAGCAAGCCGCCTCAGCCGATGGTTGATCGCGCCAATCCGTGCCCGGCTCTTGGCAAAGGAAAGATACATGGCCTCGCCGGCGAGAATAACCGATGCCGCCGCGAGCACGTAAATAAAGTAGAGCAACGTCTGGCCGGTCGGCATCAGAGCGGCACCTGCGGATTGAAGGCATCCTTGGCGAATTGGTGGCCCAGCGTTGCTGCCTCCGGCGCAAAGCGGGGGCGGATGCCGGTGGCGCGAAAATCGCCAATAATCTTGCCTTCGGGCGTCACCTCCCGGCGAACAAAATGGTAAATTTCCTGAAGCTGGACGACATTGCCTTCCATGCCGGTCAGTTCGGAGATGGAAACGACACGCCTGCCACCGTCCGCAAGACGCTGCGTCTGCACGATAATGTCGATGGCCGACGCAATCTGCGCCCGAATGGACTCATGGGTCATCGGCATGCCGGCCATGCCGACCATCTGTTCCAGCCGCGATATTGCATCGCGCGGCGTGTTGGCGTGAATGGTGGTCATAGAACCTTCATGGCCGGTGTTCATCGCCTGCAGCATGTCGAAGGCTTCCTCGCCGCGCACCTCGCCGACGATGATGCGGTCCGGCCGCATGCGCAGCGCATTCTTGAGCAGCTCGCGCTGACGTACCTCGCCCTTGCCCTCGACATTGGGCGGCCGCGTCTCCAGCCGGCCGACATGCGGTTGCTGCAGTTGCAGTTCCGCCGCGTCCTCGATGGTGATCAGGCGCTCCCGGGACGGGATGTAGCTTGAAAGCGCGTTGAGCAAGGTCGTCTTGCCGCTGCCGGTGCCGCCCGAAACCAAGATCGACTTGCGCGCCTGCACGGCAATGCGCAGCAGGTCAATCATCGGCTGCCGGATCGAATTAAACACCATCAGTCGTTCGAGCGAGTAGGGATTCTTCGAGAATTTGCGGATCGACACCAGCGGCCCATCGACCGAGATCGGCCGCACCGCGATATTGACGCGCGAGCCGTCTTCCAGGCGCGCATCGACCATCGGCGCCGATTCATCGACGCGCCTGCCGATGGCAGAAACGATCTTGTTGATGACGCGCAGCAGATGCGCCTCGTCGCGGAAGCGGATCGCCGTCTCCTCGATCATGCCGCGCCGCTCGATGAAGACCCGCTTGTGGGTATTGATTAATATGTCGGTGATCGAGTCGTCCTTGAGCAATGGTTCGATCGGCCCAAGGCCGAGCATCTCGTCGGCGGTCTCACTGGTCAGCCGGTCAAGCTCACGCGCATTCAGCGGCACCGAACGAGCGCGCACGAACTGGCGCACGATCGGCCGGATCTCATTCAGGATCTCATCCTTCGACGCCGTTTCAAGCGCTGCAAGATTGAACCGGTCGATTAGATGACGGTGGAGCTCGACCTTGAGCGTCAGGAAATCGTCGCCACTCGATTCGATATCGGCTGCAGGGGAAAGCGCCGGCGCAACAGGCAATACCGCAATCGGCTCAAGCTTTGGCTCGATCCGCGGTTCGCTTGGCCCTTTTGTGAATCGACCCAGCATGACGCTTTTTCCCCGTTTAATCCCCACCGCGAAACTAAGCGTTAACCACGCGTGGCACAAGCGCCAGCCGCCCACCATCCAATTTAATACTTCAGACATAGTTAAGATCAAGGATCAGAAAACGCGACGTTTATTTGGTCAGCGGCGCTGTCTTTAGGGAGAACGAGGGCTCGTTTTCAATGCCAAGTGCCTTTCTAACCACAAAGGTGTCATGGAGCCGCCCTAAGGCCTTAGATATAAACGAATATACACCATCGCTAATACCGCCCCACTTTCGCCATAGCCACGGCCGAATTGTGAACGAATGGTTAAGAGGGGTTGAAAAACGAGCTGAATCAATGTTTTGGTTCGCCCGAGATCGGCAATATTCTTGCTCCACAATGTATAGGAAAGTTAAGAAACCCTTAATCCTGTTTGACTCTGATTTTCGCCGGGACTTAGATCGAGATGACGGGGGATGCTTGGGTATGGATTTCATCCTTGGCTCGTCTCGTCGGGTTTGAACCTCCAGAAAGGGAGAAATTGGCATGAAGAAGCTCATGACGATGACCCGGCAGTTCCGCGACGACGAAAACGGCGCTGCCATGGTCGAATATTCCATCCTGATCGGCATCATCGCGGTCGCCGCAATCGGATTCATCATCGGTATCGGCGGCTGGGTCACGGGCCGCTTCACGGGCCTCTGCACCGCAATGCAGGCCTCCGGCGTCGGAACCTGCGCTACCGGTGCCGGTACTTGATCGTTTAATCAGCATCAGGCCCGGATTTATTCGATCCGGGCCTGAATCCAATCGCGGCGGGCGAATTCCCGCCTTTGGGGTTTGGGGTCTGGGGTTATGCGCGCCAATACACTCATCATGATTGTTCTCGCCAGCGTGTTCGGCGTCCTGGCGGTGGTGCTTGCTAATATCTGGCTGGCCAATCAGCGCAGCGCCATGGCGCAGACTACTGGCGTCCAAGGCGATACGGTCGTGGTGGCCGCAGTGGCGCTGAAATTCGGCGACACCCTATCGGCCGACAAACTGCGCGAGATCGCATGGCCAGCCGGCGCGGTTCCGGCCGGCGCTTTCAAGACGGCGAAAGAGGCGCTGGCTGGCGAAGGCACGAGGCAGGCGCTGCAGGCGATCGGCGCTAATGAGCCCGTTCTCGCCACCAAGATTACCGGCCCCGGCCAGCGCGCCACGCTTTCCGCAGTGCTCGGCGAAGGCATGAAGGCCGTTTCCATTCGCGTCAACGACGTGCTAGGCGTCGCCGGGTTCGTCTTCCCCGGCGACCGCGTCGACGTGCTTTTGACGCGAACGGCGCGTGGTGATGGCGGGGCCGATAGAAGTTTTGTCGACGTGCTGTTGCAGAGCATGAAGGTGCTTGCAGTCGACCAGGTTGCCGACGAAAGCACTGAAAGCCCGACGGTGGTGAAGTCGGTGACGCTCGAGGCCAACACCAGGGACGCGCAGAAGCTTACGCTGGCCGCCGGCGCCGGCCAGTTGTCGCTAGCGCTTCGCCAGGCAGCCGCCAGCGAGGGCGAAACGACAGAACGCGTCACGCTTTCCGACCTGACCGGCGACACGCCGGCCGACGTCGCCGCCAGGCAGGCCGAACTCGCCAAACAGGCTGCAGCCGACGCCGAGGCCGCGGCCGAACGCAAGCGCGCGGACGACAAGATCAATGGGCTGACCCAGGCCGTGGAACGGGTGGGAAGCAGGCTCGACCTGTTGAGCAAGGCAAAACCCGCTCCGGCAGTGGCCTCAGCGCCCCAGGTGCAAGAGGTGGTTAAGGAAGTCATCAAATATGTGCAGCCGGAACCGCCGGCGCGTGCGACAATCGGCGTCTTCAGGGGTGTAAAACTCGAATCTTACGACGTGCCGCGACAAAAATAACGCTAGGGTATTGCCGAACGAATCGGCAAGGGGGATAGTCTAGATGCGAATGTTCCGGGGACCACTGGCGGCTGCCGCGCTGGCCTGTTCGGTGATGCTATTGCCGATCGATCTTGCTGCTCATGCAGCCGACCGCAAGATCGATGTATCGAACCCCAGCGTCCACCGCGTTTTCCTGCCCATGTCGCAGTCGGTGACGATCCAGGTGAACGCCACGCTGGGCGACATCGTCGTGGGCGACGAGAAGATCGCCGACGCCCAGCCGATGACCGACCGCACGCTCTATGTCATCGGCAAGAGCGCCGGCACCACCACCGTCAACCTCTTTTCAGAAGACAAGCGCTCGCTTGGCGTGATCCAGATCGAAGTCGGCGTCGACGTGAGCGACATGGCGCAAGCGATCCGGCAGGTCGCGCCCAATTCGCGCATCGATATCGGTTCGATCAACGGCAAGGTCAGGCTTGGCGGCCATGTCAAGGACGGCGCCACGCTGGCGGCGATCATGGAGGTCGCCCAGCAATATGGCCCCGACGCGATCATAAACGCAGTGACCGTCGACGACAGCCAGCAAGTAAACCTCGAAGTGCGGGTGCTGGAGGCCAAGCGCAATGCCGGCCGTGATCTTGGCGTCTCGATCAGGAGCACCAATGGCAGCGGCACGACCCGCACCGGGACGGGGATTGCCGCCGTCGATGAAGACAATGTGGTGCTGGGGCCGGGCGGTCTGCTTACCGGCCTTCTTTCGAACACCAACCCGTTCGCGGCGCTGATCACCCGCGTCATCGACAGCAACATCAAGGTCGACCTGATCATCGAGGCGCTCGAGGCCAAGGGCGTGGTGCGCACCCTTGCCGAACCCAACCTCACCACGCTTTCCGGTGAGGTTGCCAGCTTCAATGCCGGCGGCGAAGTACCTATCCGCGTCGACGACGGTGATGGCGAGATCAGCATCGAATACAAGCAGTTCGGCGTCAATCTGCTGTTCACGCCGGTCGTGCTCGCCAACGACAAGATCAACATCAGGTTGGCTCCGGAAGTCAGCGACCTCACCGGCTTCACCACCGCCGGTGACCCGATCTTCACCAACCGCAAGCTGTCTACCGTCGTCGAGTTGCGCGACGGCCAGAGCTTCGCGGTCGGCGGTCTTTTGTCCAGCAAGAACACCAAGATCCAGAGGCAGGTGCCGTGGCTCGGCCAGGTCCCGATCGTCGGGACGCTGTTCCGGAATTCAAGCAACCAGAAGGAAGAGACCGAACTGGTCGTGATCGTGACGCCGCGTATTGTGCGGCCGGTAAAGCCCGGGGAACAACTGGCGACGCCGTTCGACAAGACACGGCCGGCCAACGACCCGGAACTCTTCATACTCGGTCAGCTCGAAGTGACCAAGGACATGGTTCGCAAATATGAACTGGGCGAAGGCGTCGTCGGCCCCTATGGCCACATGCTCGACCTGAAATCCAAGGACAAGATGATCTATGTCAAGAAATAGCGCCTTGATCCTGCTTTTGTGCGCCGGCGGGCTGACGGGGTGCGCCGCCGACTACCTGAACAATTACGAAACAGTGACACTGGCTGCCGGCGACACGCAGAAATACAATTCGCTGCTGCAGACGGTCGATCCGCTCAATCCGGCGTCGAGAAACACGGCGATCGAAGGCGACGGCGCGCGCGCTGCCGCTGTTGCCCAGAGTTACAAATTTCCACCACCGCCACCGCCGCCGCCGGCCATAACGGTCAATGTCGGCAACACCGGGGTTGAATAGAAGGGTGCGGGTTCAACGTCAGGCAAAGCGACTGGCGTCAGGGGAGCTAACGGTAAGGCCATGCTGCGGATTGTTCGCGCGTTCTGGCACGATCAGAGGGGAATAGCGCTGATACTGGTCAGCATCACGCTGCCGGCAATCATCGGCTTTTCCCTGCTGGCGATCGATATGAGCCGGGTCAACAACCTCCACAACGATCTTCAGAAGGGGGCGGATGCGTTTGCGCTCGCGGCGGCAGCGGAACTGGACGGAAGCAGCGGTTCCTGGGCGCGGGCTGAACGCGCCATGGCGACGCTCGTAGACAATGAAAGCAACTTCTCCACGGCAGGCCGGTTCACTCTGACCTCCGGTCAGCCGGGAGGCACGCAGCGCTGCAACAATGCTGGCAACATTTCCTGGTGCTTCCTCAAAGCGATCCCTGCCAACGACGGAACCAAGATTACAGCCGCTAATCAGGCCAACTATCTTGCAGATGCCAACCAGGCTGTCGGTGAGGCGGAAACACGGTTCATCCAGGTGACAGTCGCTCCCCAAGGGTTTGCCGCGATCTTTCCCGCCTCATTTGTGACATCCGGCGCCAGCAACAGCTTCAATGTCGGGGCAGTCGCGGTAGCGGGCTTCACCTCCGGCGTCTGCGATTTCACACCGGTCTTCATGTGCAACCCCTATGAGATGGTGAACGGGACAAACAATGCCGGCGGCTTCACGCTTGAGCAGGCCGTTTCCAATCCGGCCGTCCGTCGCAGGCTGATCGAACTGCGGAAGGTCGGAAATGGGGCTGCGGCCGGTCCGGGCAACTTCGGCTTCCTCGAGCCTCCGCCAAATGTGGGAAATGGTGCCCAAGCGCTGGCTCAGACGATTGCAACGTCGACGCCGATCGGCTGCTACAATTCCGCGAACGTAACGACGAAGACCGGTCAGAATGCCGGCCCGGTTCAAGATGCGTTCAACGTTCGTTTCGGGATTGGAGCTAACGGCAATCACTTCAACAGCCCAGCTTACGGTCCCGCCGCCAATGTCCGAAAAGGGGCAATACGGACCACAGGCAGCGCCAATCAATGCGCTGCCATGAACCAGCTTTCGTTCACCGAAGCTGGAACAATGGGCCTTCCGCGCGATGCGACAACGCCGTATATGGGCGGCAGGATGGGCGACGGAGATTGGAACTTCTCCGGCTATTGGAGCACCAACTTCGGTTCAGCTAGCTATCCATCGTCATGGGATACGACCAAGCCGACGCGCTATGAGGTCTACCGCTACGAAATATCGGCGGGCTTGGTGGGCACCGCGTCGACCGGTGGAGAGACCGGAACGCCGTCGGCAGCTTGCCAACCGCCCGTCACGACAGTTGATCGTCGGTTGATCTATGGCGCGATCCTGAACTGCAATGCTCTCGAAGCTGCGGGCAACGGCCTGTCCGGCCACAGCACCAATCTTCCGGTCGAAGCCTTCGGCAGCTTCTTCCTCACTGAACCGGTTGCGTCGCCATCGGAGGACGCTTCGGTGATGGTCGAAGTGGTCGACGTAACCGGCGGTGCCGGCCAGGGTACGCTCGACAATTTCCTTCGCGACGAAGCCCAGCTTTATCGGTGATGGTGATGATCGGAGCGCTGTACCATCATCTCCACAGATTTCGACGCGAGCAGCGCGGCACGGCTCTCGTCGAAATGGCGCTGATCGCGCCACTGATGCTGGTCTTGTCGGCAGGCGTGTTCGAGTTCGGCAATCTGATCCACAAAAAGCTACTGATGGAGGCCGGCCTGTCGGATGCGGCGCGCTTTGCCGCGCGCTGCAACAGCCAGTTATACACTAAGGCCGGGCTCGCGGCGATCAATTGCGCCGATATCGCTGCCAACATCGCCGTCTTCGGCAATCCGGCAGGCACGGGGAGTGCGCGGGTCAGCGGCTGGCAGAAAGCGGGGGGGACATCCAATAACGCGACGGTGACTATTGCCGCCCCCGCATCCTGCCACGATGCTGTGCAAGCTGGCGTCACCCAGTATCGCTCCACCGCGGCACAAGTCTGCATCGTCCGAGCGGTCGGCAACTACCCATATAGCGGCGTCGGCATGCTGTCGCTGCTCAGCATCGGTACGATTACCCTGAACAGCTTTCACGAGGAGCGGTTGATCCGGTTCTGATCATGATCAGGCGTTTCGCAAAATCGGAGGACGGCGCGACGATGGTGGACATGGCCATCGTATCGACACTGCTGTTTACCCTTGTCCTCGGCTTCGTCGATTTCGGTTACGCCCTCTATCAGTGGAACGCCGCCACCAAAGCCGTGCAACTCGGCGCACGACTGGCCTCGATTTCCGATCCGGTTGCCACCGCGCTAGCTACAGCCGCACCGACGACCACGCCGGGCGCTCCGGTCATCGCCGCGGCCTACGGACCATTCACTTGCACTTATACTGCTGGCACTGGGGCCTGCAGTAATGGCGGGACATTCAATGCCGCCAATTTCAGCCGCATCTTTCGGGGCGACACTGCAAACACCAATGACGACGCCTGTCCGATAATCACCCCTGCCCAGCAACCCAGCACGCGGCATGGAATGTGTCATTTCTTTCCTGGCTTGCGGCGCGACAATGTTGTCATCGCGTACTCCGCCACCGGCTTGGGCTACCAGACTCGGTTGGGCGGACCGGTGCCGACAATCACCGTCAGCCTTCAGAACCGGACCTTCCAGTTCTTCTTCCTGGGCGGCCTGCTAGGATTCGGAAACCTCACCATGCCCTCGATGCTCAGCACGGTCACGGGCGAAGACCTGAAGAGTATATCCCCATGAATGCCATCAACACCAAGGTTCTGCCGACCAAACGAAAGCAGGTGGCCCTATTCTCATCGGATCCGCAGTTCAAGCGCGAGGTGGCGACGCGGCTCGACGCGCTGGCCATCTACGATGTCAGGATTTCCGACACGGCCGACTTTCTCAACGGTCCGCCCGCTGAGACGCGCCCGGGCATCGTCATCCTCGACCTGGCCAACGGCGAGCTGCTCGGCGAGCCCGGCATTGTCGCGGCGCGCGCCTTGTGGGCGACCGTGCCGCTGATCGCGGTCTCCGACGAATTGACCTCTGAAAAGACGCGTATCCTGGTTCGCATGAACGCCTCGGACTGGCTGCACAAGCCGCTCGACGCCAAGGAACTGCTCAACGCGGTCACCTTCCACGACACCGGCAACCAGGGCACCAAGAGCCGAATCATCACTTTCATCAGCGCCAGCGGCGGCGCCGGCGCCACGACGCTCGCTCTGTCGGCGGCGGAATTCCTGGCGTCGAAATCCACCGAACGCGCGGCTTCGACGTGCCTCGTCGACCTCGATTTCCAGAGCGCCAATTGCGGCGCCTATCTCAACCTGTTCAACCAGTTCGACCTGGCCGGCATCATCGGCCAGCCGGAAAGGCTCGATGTCGAACTGATGGACGTCATCAAGCTCTCTCGTCCGTCCAGCCTGACCCTCTATTCATTCGAGAGGCCGCAGCTGCCGTTTGAGCCGCAGGGCGCCGATTTCGTGTTCCGGTTGCTCGACCTCGTCGCCTACCGCTTCGACGACATCATCATCGACCTGCCGAATATCGAAACCCCCTGGCAGAATTCCGTGCTTTCGACGAGCGACGAGATCTTCATCGTCTTCGAGCTCAACGTCGCCTCGCTGCGGCAAGGCAAGCGGCTCTACACGAAGATCCGCGAGCTGCGCGGCAATTCGGTGAGCATCACCCTGGTCGCCAACAAGCATAAGCGCAAATGGTTCGGCAACCACTTTTCGCGCAGCGAACTCGAGAAGATCTTCAAGGCGCCGCACATCAAGTCGGTCGGCCTGGACAATGCGCTGCTGACCGACGCGCTGAACCGGGCCATCCTGCCTTCCGAAGTGGATGGGCGGGCACGTTTCAACAAGGACCTGAAGCGGATGTTCAAAGAGCGGCTCGATGACGCTGCACGGTAGATTTCGCACCGTCCCGAGACTCGCCGGCGCCTGCATCATCGGCCTTGCCTTGGGGATGCCGGCCTGGGAATTCGCCCATGCCCGATCCGCGCTGTCGGACCGGCCGCCGCTGCCGGCAATGGGCCCCAGCCTGCGCAAGGCGGTTGCTCTCCAAACCGTGGAACGGGCCGGCACGATCATCATCCGCAAGGACGAGAAGGCGCTCTATCTGGTGACCCGGCAGGGCCAGGCGCTGCGCTACCAGATCAGCGTCGGACGCGACGGCTTTGGCTGGACCGGCATCGTCAAGGTCGGGGCGAAAACGGAATGGCCGGAATGGCGCCCGCCCAGGGAAATGCGCGCCCGCCAGCCGGAGCTGCCGGAAATGGTGCCCGCCGGTCCCTACAATCCGCTCGGCGCCAGGGCACTCTATCTGCTGCGGGATGGGCGCGACACGCTCTACCGCATCCACGGCACCAACGATCCCAAGGGCATCGGCTTCGACGGAACATCGGGATGTTTCCGTCTTACCAACACTGATGTGATCGATCTTTTCAAGCGCGTCTCGGTCGGCGCAAAGGTGGTGGTCCAATGACGATGATCAGCGACCTGGATATGCCGGCAATCGACATTGGGCCGGCAACCCACACTGAAGAGCAAGCTCCAGCGTGGAAACCGAGCAATGCAAGGATGATCGGCGTTGTCGCCGTCGGCGCCTTACTGATCACGGCGGTGAACATAACGGCCGCGGTCTATTTCTACCGCGGCATCAACGATCTGCGCCTTGTCGAACGGCGGCTGGAACAGCTCGGATCGTTCGAGCAACGGATCGCAGCCCGGCTCGATGCGGTCAACAACGGCTTTCAAAGCCGGTTCGAAAAACTGGACAGTCAACTGCAGGGCAGCTTCAACGAAGTCAAAGGCAGCATTGCCCGGCTTGAACAGGAGCTGCCCCTGGACAGTGACGACGACATGTCGAGCATTGCGGAGCCTTCCGTGGTCACGACCAGCACCATGGCGGAAGCAGCCACCGATCTCGAAGAAGCGACCGAACCCAGTATCGTCGATGTGCCGCGCCCGCTCAAAAGGAAGATCGCCGCGGCGCCCCCTCCCCCGAACGCCTCCTACCAGCGCATAGTGCAGCCTGACGGCAAGGTCCATTACAAGAAAATCAACTAGTTCCTCTCTACAGAGGATTTGGTTCTTAGCCTGAAAGGGACTGTCGACGGTCCCTGTCGGCCGGCCTTCAGCCGCCAATCTCCAACCCAACGTCTGCGATCAGCCCAAACACCTCAACTTCGTCATCCCAGGGTCTGCGCCGCGTCGCTTCGCTCCTTGCTCCGCCCTGGGATGACGAAGTTGGCACGGCTGTGCCCCGGGGTCCTAGAGATCCCGCTGCAGAGCAATAAGCCGTACGGCGAGCGCTTCGGAACGCTGTCGCGCTTCGCTGAGAAACGTAAAATGACAGTAGGCGCAGGCTGCAGTGCCGAGACCCAGCACCAGGCTGTTCTGCCATGTGAAATCGAGCACCAGCGAGAATGGATGGCCGCTGGGCGCGGTGAACGCCGCTATCGTGCTCGCTGTTTCAGAATGGCTGCTGGAAGCGATCATCAGCCCGGCGAAGAGCAGAGCAGCGTGGTTGACAAGGAAGAACGCGGCCGACTTTCTCGTCCGGCAAGCCATCCAGCAGAGGATCGATGCGGCGATCAGGATAGCGGCATCAAGGACCATTGAACCGCTGAGATAGAGGTCGACCTGCTGCCAGAACATCGTGGCCAAAGGGCGCAACTCAAGCCAGATCCGCCACAGGGCAGGGCTGGCCGGATAGGTTCCGAGCAGGAACGTCGCTGCTCGTTCCCCTGCCAGAATGAGAAGAATGAGAGCCGGGAAGGCAAAAAGCAGTAGCGGCTTGCGCGTCATGTTCCCTCGCCAATCGACAAGCAGAATAGACTGCAAAGATTGCGCGAGGCTTAAGGAAAGCGCCGCGAACAGCATTGATCACAGGCGCAGGCGCTTGCCGCAACCGCAGCGAGCGCCCGTTTTATGTGCCATTTTTGCTACATTCCCGAAACTTATGGCCCGAATTCGGTTCTTAGCCGGCCCTAGATCAACAAACACTCACGTATTCGAAGAATCTGTCGGATAATTTGTCAAAGCTTCGGTGAGAAGGCTTGGCCATAAAAAGTACCGGGCAGAAGCGTGGGTGGGGTAGAAACGAATACGATAATCAAAGTGGCCATTGGCAAGCGCCTTGGCCTCCTGATCACATTTGCGATTTCGACGATCGAACGGGATGGCGAGGCTTATCCGATCATCCCGGGCGTGATCTGCTCTGTCGACATCAAGACCAGACGCAAGACGATCCTGAGTTCCCTTTTGAAGCCGATCAACAAGGCGCGTCAGGAGGCCATGAGTGAGCGCTAGCGCCACCTCTCCCTCCACCAATACCGATCAGCGACTCCTGCCGCTCGCCAAGGAGGATTTTGGCTTGGAATTTCGAGTTGTGGCGCGTGGCGGAACACGCCGCGGGATCCGTCTGGAGCGGGCTTTTTGGATATCGCTGAAGCAGATGGCTGAGAGCCGGAAGTGCACGATCGGCATGCTCATAGATGAGATAGCCGGAGTTCAGGCACAGAGTGGCAATCTGACATCGGCGATCCGGGTAGCCTGCATACGCGGACAGGCGAAGGAAAACGTGACGTTGAGTAAGCTCGCGTCAATAACGACAATCAACGCCATACTGGTTGCCTGCCCCTCGCCTGCATTTGCCTTGACGTCATCGAAGAAGATCCTGACTTTCAATGTTCCGTTCCAGCAATTGGTGAAGCGCCAACTGCCTTCCGGACCAAAGGACGATGCGCGGCACGACCTCAAGCTGGCGTTGGACCTCAATGTCGCCGACATTTTTGCGCGCCTCGACATCAACGGTGAAACGCCGGTCAGCAGCGGATTTGTCCTCGGCACGGGCGAACGTCGGTACCGTGGTCAATTGAACGTCGTGCGGGCGCCGGTGATCGAGCCGGAGCTGCTGATGGCGTTCGTCTTCGGCTGACCGGTTCCGGCGGTACTGAACGGTCAATCCTGGCCGAAGACGCTTCGCACTGCATTGCCTCAACCCGAGAAGCGGAGCGCATCGACGAGCAGGGCGAAAGCCGGCGACGCTTGGCGACGGCTTGGATAGTAGAGGTGATATCCCGGCCAGGGCGGTGACCACTCATCCAGCACCCGCATCAGGCGGCCGCTTTCCAGATGACGCTCCGCGACATCCTCCGGCACATAGGCGAGGCCGAAACCAGCCAGCGCCGCCTCGAGAATCTCGAGGGTGCCATTGAGGACAATCTGGCCGTCCACCCGCACCTTCAGCTCGCGACCATCGCGCTCGAAATCCCAGGCCCAAAGCCCGCCATTGATGGAAAAGCGCTGGTTGATGCAAACGTGGTCGGTCAGCTCCTGCGGCGTCGTTGGCGGCGGCCGCCTGGCGAAATACGACTTCGTCCCGACGACGGCGAAGCGGATGTCCGGTCCGACGCGCACCGCGATCATGTCTTTTGCAACACGCTCTCCCATTCGCACGCCCGCGTCGAACCGTTCGGCAGCAATATCCGTCAGTGCGTTGTCGAGGAAGACCTCGACGGTGACGTCGGGATAGTCCGGCAGGAGCTTCGCCAGCTTCGGCCAGATGACGGCGTTGAACGCGTGATCGCTTGCCGTGACGAATGGTGCCGGCGGGCTTCTCCCGCAATTCGCTCAACGCCTCGACCTCGGCCTCGATCTCCTCAAAGCGCGGGCCGATATTGCGCAGCAGCCGCTCGCCGGCCTCTGTAGGCGAAACGCTTCGGGTCGTTCTCGTCAGCAGCCGAATGCCCAGCCGCTCTTCCAGATCGCGGACCGTGTGGCTGAGCGTGGACTGCGAAATTCCGAGCTGCGCAGCGGCGCGCGTGAAGCTGCCCTCCCGCGCAACCGCCAGAAAGGCCAGAAGCATATCGAGTCGTCCGCGCTGCATTTATGGTTCCGCCCCATAAGTTTGGGCGGATTATACGGACTAATCGAGCGAACTGCACACACTCAATCGATCGCGATTGCCGAGAGCACCGCAAATTTCCCGGACGGTGGCGCGAACCCGTCTGAGCAATGACGATGAAGGAAGAACCGGCGGCAGTTCATTCGCGTCGCTGCCATTCATGGCCCCGACCGATAGGTCCTATCGGGGAGCGGGCGCTAATCAAGGCGCCTCAAGCGCCCTAAGCTTTTAGCGTCGCACACGCACCCAGCGTGTCTTCGGGCCGGGGGCCATCCATATCTTGGGCCGCGAATTTGGCGGATCATCACGAAAGCGACAATCGACATGTCTGATAGCCAAAGAACTTCGACAGCCAGTTCGGACATAACGCGCCGGGAGCTCATGCAAGCGGCTGCTGTGACTGGCGGTGCTCTTTTAGGAGAACAATTCGTGCCCGGAGCTATATCTCCGGCGCTGGCACAGGCTGCCGGCGCCGCGACGGTGCCGCTCGATGTGTCGCTGCGCATCAACGGGACGGAGCACCGGCTTTCGCTCGACCCGCGCACGACGCTGCTGGATGCGCTGCGCGAGCACCTGCATCTGACGGGCTCGAAGAAGGGCTGCGGCCTCGGCCAATGCGGCGCCTGCACGGTGTTGATGGATGGCATGCGCGTGAAGGCGTGCCTCTCGCTCGCGGCGCTCGCTCAGGGCCGCGAAATCAAAACCATCGAAGGATTGGCGCAGGGCGATGAGCTCCATCCGTTGCAGGCGTCCTTCATCGAGCGCGATGCCTTCCAGTGCGGCTATTGCACGTCGGGGCAGATCATGGCCGGCGTCGCCTGCATCAGCGAAGGCCATGCCGGGTCGCCGGAGGAGATCCGCGAATGGATGAGCGGCAATCTGTGCCGTTGCGGCGCCTACGACCATATCGTCGCGGCCATCCAGGACGCGGCTGCCGTGTCCAACTCGACGCAGGAGGGCTGAGCCATGCATCCCTTTGTGCTCGAACGTCCGCGGGATCTCTCTGCCGCACTCAGCTTCGGCGCTCAAGCCGGCCGCAATGATGCGCCGGTCGAATACATCGCCGGCGGCACCGACATGGTGCAGCTTCTGCAGGAGAATGTCCGCCGACCGGATCGGCTTGTGAGCCTCGCGGGAGTTCTCGACGACGGCATCGAGATCGGTCCGCAAGGCCTGAGGCTTGGCGCCGCCGCCACGATGGCGGAGGTGGCCGCCCATCAAGCTGTGGTCGAGCAGTTCCCTCTGATATCCCAGGCGCTGCTGAATTCGGCGAGCCCGCAGGTCCGCAACCAGGCGACCATGGGCGGCAATCTGCTTCAGCGCACACGCTGTCCCTACTTTCGCGATGTCGGCTACGAGGCATGCAACAAGCGCGTGCCTGGCTCCGGCTGCGCCGCATTGGACGGCGAGAACCGCTGGCACGCAGTGCTCGGCACGAGCGACAACTGTATCGCCGTTCACCCGTCGGACCTCGCGGTTGCCCTGGTGGCGCTCGATGCGTCGGTCGAGCTCCGAGGAGCTGGCGGTGACCGTTCCGTGCCGCTCTCCGATCTCCATCGCCTTCCCCGCGATACGCCGCACCTCGAAACCGTCCTGAAACCGGGCGAAGTGATCACCGCGATCACGGTCCCGGCCAGGGCGGCAGGACTGCGGTCTCACTATCTCAAAGTACGCGATCGCGCCTCCTTCGAGTTCGCCGTGGTCTCGGCCGCAGTCGCAATCGAGACGGACGGCGCTCGCATCCGGCAGGCCCGCGTAGCGCTCGGCGGCGTTGGAACGAAACCCTGGCGCCTGTCGAACGTCGAGACCGCTCTCGCCGGCGCCGACTTCGAGCCAGCGGTGCTCCGCCAGGCGGCGGCGCTCGCAGCAGACGGCACACGGGGTCGCGGCCACAACGGTTTCAAGATCGAACTCATGCAGCGCGCCATCGTGCGTGCGGCCGAAATCGCGGGAGCACGCGCATGACTGCTGCCTTGATCGGAAAATCCGTCAGCCGCGTCGATGGCCGCCTGAAAGTTACCGGCGCCGCGACTTATGCCGCCGAGTTTGAGGTACCCAACCTCGCCCATGCCGCCGTCGTCAGGAGCATTGTCGCGAACGGCCGCATTGCATCCATCGACACGGCGGAGGCCGAACGGGCGCCCGGCGTAATCGCGGTTGTGACGCACAGCAACACGCCCAGGCTCGCCTACCAGCGGCACAAAGGCCTCCCGGACGCAGCCGTTGGCGAGCGCCTGCATGTGCTGCAGGACGACCGAGTGACTCACCAGGGCCAGCCGATCGCGCTGGTGGTCGCCGAGACGCTTGAACAGGCGGTTTACGCGGCGGAGGTCGTGCGGGTTACCTACCGGCACGAAGCGGCGTCCACCGACATGGAAAGCGTCGATCCAGTTCTGCCTACCGGGAAACCGGCGGAGTGGGAGATACGGCGAGGCGAACCCGACAGCGCCTTCGAACAAGCGGAATTCCGGGTCGACCAGACCTATGTGATCCCGCGCGAGAACCACAATCCGATAGAGATGTTCGCCACCATTGCCTCATGGCAGGGCGACAGCCTGACCCTGTGGGACAAGACACAATGGGTGCACAACGTCGCCGAGGAGATCGCCGCCGTGTTCGGCATCGCTGCCGAGAACGTCCGTGTCATCTCGCCCTTCGTCGGCGGCGCGTTTGGTTCGGCGCTGCGCTGCTGGCCGCATGTCACGCTCGCCGCGCTGGGCGCCCGTGTAGCCGGACGGCCAGTCAAGCTGGTGCTGTCGCGGCGCGAAATGTATTACGGCGTCGGCTACCGTCCTCACACGGCGCAGCGGGCCGCGCTTGGCGCCTCCCGTGACGGCCAGCTCCAGGCCATCCGGCACGAGGGCCACCAGGAGACCTCGACCTACGAGGAGTTCACCGAGGCGCTGCTCAGCGCGACCCGGTTCCTGCACTCCTGCCCGAACGTCCACACGCGCCATCGCATCGCGCCGATGAACGTCCACACGCCGACCTACATGCGCGCGCCCGGTGAGGCGAGCGGCATGTATGCCCTCGAATCGGCCATGGACGAGTTGGCGGTCGCGCTGAACATGGATCCCGTCGAACTGCGGTTGCGCAACGAGCCGGACCGGGACGAATTCAAGGACCTCCCGTTCTCGAGCCGTTCGACCAGGGAATGCTACCGGGCCGCCGCCGAGCGTTTCGGGTGGGCACAAAGGAACGCCGCGCCGCGCTCCATGCGCGACGGGCGCTCGCTGATTGGCTGGGGCATGGCCAGCGCCACCTATCCGATGAACTATGCACCCGCCTCGGCCATGGCCCGGCTCTTGCCGGACGGCACTGCCGAAGTGATGAGCGCAGCGAGCGACATGGGACCCGGCACATGGACATCGATGACGCAGGTCGCGGCGGACACGCTGGGCCTGCCGATCGAGCGGGTCAAGTTCACGCTTGGCGACACCCGCCTGCCGCGCGCCCCTATCCACGGCGGTTCCATGACCATGGCGAGCGTCGGCAGTGCGGTGCAGGCGGCTTGCCGCAAGGCGCTCGACGACGCGCTGGCACGCGCCGGCGCCAACGAAATTGAAGAGGCCATGAAGCGTCTCGGCCAAGTCATCGAGGCAACCGCCGACGTCGCTCCCGGAGATGAGACGAAGCGGTTTTCCATGCACGCCTTTGGCGCCGTGTTCGTGGAGGTGGCCGTCGATCCCGATCTCGGCGAGACGCGCGTGCGGCGCATGGTCGGCGCCTATGGCGCCGGCCGCGTCGTCAACCCGAAGATCGCGCGCAGCCAGTGCATCGGCGGCATGATCGGCGGCATCGGCATGGCCCTCATGGAGCACTCGGTTGTCGACCCCCGCAACGGGCGCGTCATCAATGCCAATCTCGCCGAATACGCCGTGCCGGTGCACGCCGACGCCCCGCCTGTCATGGACGTGATATTCGTCGACGAGCACGACCCGCACGTGAACCCGCTCGGCGTGAAAGGCCTCGGCGAGATCGCGCTGGTCGGCGTCGCGCCAGCGATCGCCAATGCCATTTTCCACGCTACCGGAAAGCGCGTCCGCGAACTGCCGATCACGCCGGACAAGCTGCTCTGATCCACCTCGTCGAAAACGAAGGGGCTTGAGACATGATCATCACCCGCAGAGACGTCCTTGCCGCGACGAGTGCTTTCGCCGCCGTGGCTGCAGCAGGCCAGGTTGGCGCAGCTTCTGTCCAAGGAAGGAATGAGACAATGAAGATCACGCGAGTTGGATCACAGCCGTCCGGCCCCGGGCCGGCCGATTACTTTACCGGGACCGTGCGCATCGATCCGCTCTTCCAGGCGCCCGAGCCGGCGCGCGTCGGTGGCGCCAGCGTCACGTTCGAGCCTGGCGCCCGCACCGCCTGGCACACGCACCCACTCGGCCAGACGCTGATCGTCACGGCCGGTCTCGGCCGGGTCCAGCGCGAAGGCGCGCCAGTAGAAGAAATCCGGCCAGGTGACGTCGTCTGGATTCCGCCTGGCGTGAAGCATTGGCACGGCGCGTCTGCGACCACGGCGATGACCCATCTCGCTATCCAGGAATCGCTTGATGGCAAGCCGGTCGAATGGCTGGAGAAAGTCAGCGACGAACAATACCGCAGCTGATCGCTGGCGGCACCCGGCGTCTCGCGCCGCCTCGGCATCGAACGCGCCAGCGCCCGCGGGGGCGTCCGAGCGCGGCTCTCCCTTCTCCCCTTGTGGGAGAAGGTGGCCGCGAAGCGGCCGGATGAGGGGTGTTCCAGCTTGGCGCCGCCGCACTCCGTCCAACACCCCTCAACCGTCTTGGCGCTGCGCGCCAATCCACCTTCTCCCACAAGGGGAGAAGGAAAGATCCACGCAATGAACGCTTGACCTCAAGTTAACTTGAGCTTGTAGCATTGGCTTGCACGGATGGAAGGAGCATCGGCAATGCTGACGAATATGGAATTCCACGGTCTTCGCGTAGCGGTCACGGGTGGCACGTCCGGCCTCGGGCTGGCGCTTGTGCGGCAGCTCGCCGCGCGCGGTGCGAGCGTCGCATTCGTCGCACGCACTGCCGCAAACGTCGAGCGCATTGCTGACGAGACGGGCGCGCACGGCATTGTCGGCGACCTCGGCAAGAAGCACGACATCTACCCGATCGCGTTGCAGGTCACCGCCAGCCTCGGCGGGCTCGACGTCCTTATCAACAATGCATCGAGCCTCGGGCCGGTGCCTCTTGCGCTGCTCGCCGACACCGAGTGCGAGGATCTGGAAAAAGCGCTTGCGGTCAATCTCGTCGGCGCGTTTCGCCTGACCAAAGGGCTGTTCGGTGCGCTTGCCACGTCGGCGCGCGAGGGCCGTGGCGCGCTGGTGATCAACATCTCCAGCGACGCGGCGATGAACGCCTATCCTGGCTGGGGCGCGTATGGCGCGAGCAAGGCCGCTCTTGCCCATCTGACGGCGATCTGGGACGAGGAGGCGAAAGACGATGGCATAAGGTTCCTCGCGCTCGACCCCGGCGATATGGACACCCCGCTGCACGCGCTGGCGCTTCCTGATGCCGATCCGGCCACCTTGAAGCACCCCGATCTGGCAGCTGCCGAGATCATTGAAAAACTGCTTGACGCGTTGCCGGCTGGCGCAGCGCCACGCGCCGTGGCACGTGGATGATTGCCGCCGACCATCCGGATCGGCGCTCCGCCAGGCTGTTGGTCGTCATGGCGGACGGCGCGATGACCGACCTGCCGCGCGCTGACCTCGCGAAGCTGTTCGAGCCCGACGACCTGGTCGTCGCCAATGACGCCGCGACCTTGCCTGCCAGCTTGCACGGCACGCATGTCCCCAGCAGTGAAGCGATCGAGATCCGCCTGGCGGGCTGGCTGTCACTTGCCGATCCAACGCGTTTCGTGGCGATTGCCTTCGGCGCGGGCGATCACCGCACGCGCACCGAAGATCGGCTGCCTGCGCCTCCACTGTCAGCGGGCAATCGCCTCCGGCTCGGCCCGCTTGAAGCCGTTGTGGAGCGCCTTCTCAACCATCCCCGCCTTCTCGAGCTGCGCTTCTTGGGCAACCGCGCAGCTGTGCTTGCAGGACTGGCGCAGCACGGCCGGCCGATCCAATACGCGCATGTTCCCGAGCCGTTGGCACTTTGGGATGTTTGGACGAAGATTGCCGCCCGGCCGATCGCGTTCGAGGCGCCATCGGCAGGCTTTGCGCTCGACTGGCGCACGCTTCAAAGCTGGCGGCGGCACGAAATCGGCTTCGCAACGCTCACGCATGCCACGGGCATTTCCTCCACCGGGGATCACGCGCTCGACTCGCGACTTCCCTTCGACGAGCCATACCGCATCCCCGAGCACACCGCGGCGCAGGTCGCGCGGGCGAAGCTGCGCGGCAGCCGCATCATCGCGGTCGGCACAAGCGTCGTGCGCGCGCTTGAGGCGGCCGCCAATCCCGATGGCAGCTTGCGTGCAGGAAGTGGCATTGCGACGGGCCGCGTCGCGCGGGGCACGCCGCTTCGCGTCGTCGATGCGATTCTCACAGGCGTCCACCAGCCGGGCGAAAGCCATTTCGAGCTCCTGCGCGCCTTTGCCGACGATGCTCTGCTCGCCAACGCCTCCGCAGCCTTCGCCGCGCACCGATACCGCGCGCATGAATTCGGCGATTCCATGCTGCTCAATCGGCAACTGCTGAATCGATTGCACGAACCGAACCGTGCGCGAGACGCAGCCTCTCCTCTATAGGCGATCCGAGATCTTGGTTTTCCAGGGCTTCCGGAAAACAATGTTTTGACGAATCGGGGTCAGGAGTCCGAATCTCTTCGGGCGCGCCAATCGGATGTACATTCCAAAATCGTGTCGCGACGTTCAGTTCTGACCCAACGGCGACTTTTGTCTGGACCGCCGGTAGGTCTCGTCAGGGTGAAAACCGGAGTTCGACGCGAACCCAACAGAGAGCTGCTGCTCACGGCTGCTCTACGCGCTCAGTCCTCGGACAAGCCGGCCAGAGAACTGTCCTTCCAGAAGCGACGCGGGATCAAGGGACGTCGCCTAGCCGGACGTGACGCGCAGGAGGGGGGCATCTTTGCAACCACGACGATCACTCCGGCACGCCGGAGATGCCCAGCGCCTCGACGTAACTCTCGGCGAACACCTTGTCTCGCCACGGGTTGATCTGTCTCTGCAGGGTGAGCGTGTAGGTCGGGAACGCCTCCATCAGCCGCCGCGCCGCCGCCTGCGCCTCATCCAGCCGGTTGAGTTTGACCAGCGCCATGATCACCACCCGGTGCGAGGAGCCGTAGTTCGGCATCTCGTGCAGCGCGCGCTCTCCCCATGCCAACGCTTCTTCGTAGCGCTCGAGCATCAGGTAGCTCATCCCGATGCCGGAGAGCGCGATGCCCTTCTCGGGGTCGACCGGGCTCAGCCGCATTGCCCTGGGAAAATGCTCGATCGCGACGAGCGGGCGGCTGGAATGTGCGTTCACCCAGCCACTGCCCGTATGGCCTTGCGCCGAATTGGGGTTGAGTAGCAGGGATCGTTCGATCGTGCCCAGCGCCATCTCGTAGTCCTTCGCGCTGTAGGCGATCACCTGCGCGGCGAAGCGTAGGCTCGTGGGGTCGTCGCGCGCTTCAGCCAATACCTCGCGCGCCATGCGCGCGGCGACTCGGATATCGTCGGGCTCGTGCCAGCACTGGCTCACGGATATGCTGCGGATATAGGCGCCGAGTGCCTTCGCCAAGTTGAAGCTAGGGTCGATGCTGAGCGCCTCGTTGGTGAGCCGGCGCACGTCGGCAAAGCCTTCGCGCGTCATGCTGTAGAAGAGCGGCAGCGCGCGAAGGTAGAGGTCGTAGGCGCTGATGTAGTCGGTCGGCTTCATGCGCGCCTGCTTGATCTCCTCCAGCCGGATGCTCGGCTCGACGGCGCCGACGACGCTCTCGGTCACCTTGTCCTGCAGGTCGAAGATGTCGCTCACGTCGCCCTCGAAGCGGCCGGCCCAGACATGGTGTCCGCTGATCGCGTCCACCAACTGCCCACTGATGCGCACCCGCGATCCTGCTCTGCGGATGCTGCCTTCGAGCACGTAGCGGACGCCCAGCTCGCGCCCGACCTGGCGCAGGTCCACCGCCCGGCCCTTGTAGGTGAAGGACGAGTTGCGGGCGATCACGAAGAAGGAGTTCACCCGGCTCAATCCCATGATGATGTCCTCCACCAGCCCGTCCGCGAAGTATTCCTGGTCGGGGTCGCCGCTCATGTTGGTGAAAGGCAGAACCGCGATCGAGGGTTTCTCGGGCAGGGGAGGCAGTGCAGCCACCGAGGCGCTGGCGTCGGTCTCGACGCGGTAGGCGCGCACAGGCCGCTCGATGTTCTTGAGGCGCAGGTCGCCGAGCGGCGTGAAGCCGCAGTCGAGCTTGCCCTGAAGGTGGTCGTAGGCGGTGCCCGAGACGACCACGGTGCCGGGATCGGCGATGCTTTCGAGGCGGGCGGCGATGTTGACCCCGTCGCCGTAGAGGTCGCCGTCCTCCTCGCAGACCACGTCGCCGAGATTGACGCCGATGCGGAAGCGAAACCGCTCTTCCTCGGGCGTCTCCGCCTCGTGTTCTGCCAGGGTCTGCTGGATCGCCATCGCCGAGGTCACCGCGTAAACGACGCTCGCGAACTCGCACAGCATGCCGTCGCCGGTGAGCTTGACGATCCGACCCTGGTGCTCGGAGACCAGCGGTTCGAGGAGGTCCTTGCGGTAGATCTTCAGCCGCTCGAGCGTGCCGCGCTCGTCGCGCTCCGTCAGGCGCGAATAGCCGACCACGTCGCAAGCCAGGATCGCTGCGAGGCGGCGCTGCGTGGTCATTGCACCGCTCAGCCAAGCGCCTGCACGCGGGCCGCCCCGCGTCCATGTCCTGCCAACTTCCGGACGCCCTATGTGCATGGTATCCATCTCTCCCAGTCGCCGCCCGTCGCCGATACAGAACGGAGAACGCAGCTGACCTTGCCTTCACGAGACTTCGCTATCCCGCTTGCGAGGCGTGGAGCGTTCCAGTCGCCGCGCTAACAGCCAACCGACGACACGCCCACGCAGCCTCTGGGACGCTGACCACTCCCAGAAGGCCGGAGATATTTCCTGCTCTGTGTAACCGGTTGACGCCACCGTTGCGGTGCTTTGTCACCGCGATGTAACAGCGAGATGCCCTACGAACGCCCGCATCACACCAGACGTTCGCGCTTGGAGGTGCTGAGGTCGGCAAGTGGCGCAAAGCCGCCCCTCCGCTCCGAGAAGTGATCCTAGAAATCTATGGGCGCAGCAACGACATAGCGGTGCCCAGTTTCATCCTCTCCGACGCGCCATTTGCAGCCGATAGTCGGTGACCGCAAACGGCAGCACATTTTTTTGTTTCTGGCAGATCAGCGGCGATCGGCGGATGGGAAAGCGCCAGCACATTTCCATGGCTGTCATAATCCTGTTCCGCCGTCGCAACGCCTGGTGATGTCTGATGGATCCACCCTTTGCTCAACTCACCCGCAAGGCGAGCTTGCCGACGTAGTGGGTGGCAAGCGCTCGGTGCGCATCGACAACCCTGTCGAACGGGAATGTACGGGCGACATGGACGTCGAACGGGCCAGAGTCGATCAGGCGGTTAAGCTTGTCGGTCGCGTCCTTGCTGCGGGCGCCGTTGTAGCGAATGAGCTCCACGCCGCGCCGGACAGTTGGATCGGGCATCGCGCCGTGCGGGCAGGCGACCCGACCGCCGTCGCGCACTGACGTCAGCGCGCGGTTGGCCGCCTCACCGCTTACTGTGACAAGGGCAGCGCCGAGGCCGCCGGCGGCGAATTCACGAGCGGCCGCCACCACGTCGTCCTTGCGCCCGTTGACGATGGCGTCGGCACCCAGCCGCTGCGATAGCGCCACGCCGTCATCGCCCGAAGCCACCGCCAATACGCGGGCGCCCAATCGTTTTGCGAGTTGGATGGCCATGTGCCCGATACCGCCGCTGGCGCCGAAGATCATCATTGTATCGCCCTGCTTTAGGCCGCTCTCTTCCAGGCCGCTGAGCGCGGTCAACGCATCCCAGCCCATGACGCCCGCTTGCTCGATCGTGAGCTTGGCGGGGATGAGCGAAACGTTGTCCGCATCCGTCACTGCGTAGGTGGCATAGGTTCCACCATTGGGAAGCGGCATGGATGCAGCGTACACCCGGTCGCCTTCCTTGAAGCGGCTAACCTGGCTGCCAACGGCGACGACTGCGCCCGCGCAGTCCCAGCCGAGCACATAGGGGAATGTCGACGGCATTCCGAAAGCCCCGTCGTAGAGACCCTCACGCTCGAGCGCGTCCCACGAGGCCACGCCCGCCACTTCGACCCGGATTAGGACATCGCTCGGCCCGACCTCGGGCACTGGCACGGCTCGCACAGTAACCAACTCGGCTCCACCGAACCGGTCGATGGCGGCGGCCTGCATTGTATCCGGTTTTGCATTCGTCATGCTTTTTCTCCTGGGAACCTGTTGGTCATGAAACGGCCACCGCTTCCAGCGGTCGTCAATCGAGCCTCGCCGACGTGATTTGCTGTTTTGCGCCGGCGAAGCAGGAGTTCGCTTTTTGTAGGCGTTCCATGATTGGTTGATGATGAAGGCTTGGATCGCCTCCTGGCTCTTCTGCTGTCCTGTCCCGGACGGTCGTGGGATATCCCGCTCCAGGCAGCGCACGGGCGAGTTCCGATCCCATACGTCCAGTGTCCAGGGCACCGATTGCAGGCATCATTCCGACATCCATATTTTGATTGGCGCAACGCTCGGCTCGCTTGTCGTTCCGAGGAAGAGCTATGATTTGGGAAGCGCGACACCAATACGCACGGATGCGTAAGTGGTTACCTGCCGGTAAGGAGGGCAAGGTGAACAAACCCACCGAGAATGGTTTTGCAACCGCGATAAAGATGGTCTCCGGCAAATGGAAGCTGGACATCATCTGCGAACTCGGCGCGACACCACGCAGGTTCGGCCGGCTGCGGCAGTCAATTCCGGCGATCAGCGAAAAGATGCTGACGCAGCAGCTGCGAGAACTCGAGGCAGACGGGCTTGTGAACCGAAAAGTCCATCCGGGTTCTCCGGCGAAGGCCGTCTATTCGTTGACGGAAAGCGGATCGACGCTCTGTGCCGGGGCAGAGGGCTTATGCCGCTGGGGTGAACAGTTCCATTGCTCGGGTAAGCCGGAGTGACCTTCCCCTTGACCAATGACCGGTTGGGTCCGATTTTGGCTGTTCAGCCGGGGCGGCAAGGGCAGTTTATGAAGCGCAAGGCGGACCGCTCCGAGCGGTGATCTCAGAAAAGGCGCAACAACAATATATGAGTTCCCAGTTTCATCCTGTCCGGCGAACTTCTTTGGGCTGGACTGCGGTGCACGCTCTGCATGCCCAGCCGTTGAGTTTCACCTCGATTTGGCTTTGCGTTGCGCCATCTAGCCAAAAATGGAGGCAGCCATGCGTATGAAGTTCCTACTGGTGACATCAGCGACGATGATGGCGACAGTCGTTGCCCACGCGGACAGTCAGTCCTCGAACACAAGCTCGAATAGCTCGTCGAACAACGGCGTTGTGCGTGAGCGGATTGTCGAGACCTACTGTGAAGACGACTATTGTGAGACCTACGTCAAGCGCAGGGTTTACCAGGAGGACCGATCCTCCCGTCGTTACCAGGACTATGATCGTCGCCGCTATCGCGACCGCTACACGGATGATGACGACGACGACTAGGGGAAAAAGGCCGCCCCGCTGACGCACGCGAACGCTCGATTTTGGGACCGGATCGGCGGCCCAGCTTCTCCCACCGTTCCGAAATGCTTTTGGCGCACCAGGGGCGAGGATGACGGTTATCGGCTTCGCGACCTTGCGGCGACGAGGATCATCGTCGCCAGAAGGGCTTGGCGATCTCTGCCTCGACCTGCCGTCTCGTCAGACCGATGTCGTCGATCAAATGGGGATTGTCCTTCGCCATTTGCTCAAGTTCCCAGCGAAAGCGTTTCCGGTCGTCCCACGCCGCGATAATGCTTCTCAGGGTCGCCAGGCTGTGTTGCCGACGCAATATTCCCGCCGGCTCCACCGGCGTTCCCCCTGCCTGATGCGGGGCCGATGCAAGAGTATCGTTCATAGCAACCTCCAAGGTATGAGGTCTAGGGACCTTCGACCTGAAAGAGGCTGAATTCTGCAGGATACGAACAGCGTCGTAATTAAGCTCTGCCAAATAGTTCTCAAAACTTCCAAACGGGCTAAAGATACGCCGCATGCAGGGATCGCGCTTTGCCTTTGGTCCGTTCGTGCTTGATTCCGGTGCGGGAACGCTGCTTCGCAACGATGTCCCCGTTGCCTTAGGCTACCGCGGGCTAAAGCTGCTTGCGGCGCTCGTTGGACGAGCCGGCGAGATCCTCGAGAAGGCCGAGTTGATGGACGCGGCGTGGCCGGGCACGGCCGTCGAGGAAGGCAACCTCACCGTGCAGATCGCGCTGCTGCGAAAGCTGCTTGGCCCGGCCGCCGATGCCGGTAATGGGGGCGGCGAATGGATCGCCACGGTCCCGCGCGTCGGCTACCGCTTCACGGGGGCCGTCGAACAGCTCGGCGCGAAGCGAAAACCTTTGCCGCTGCCCGGCAAGCCATCGATAGCGGTGCTGCCCTTTGTCAATGTCAGCAACGATCCCGAGCAGGAATCCTTCGCGGATGGCTTGACCGAAGACCTGATTACCGACCTGTCTAGGATCTCCGGGCTGTTCGTCATCGCACGCAACTCGGCCTTCGCCTACAAAGGCAAGGCGATGGACGTGCGCGATATCGCGCAGGATCTCGGCGTGCGCTACCTGCTGGAGGGGAGCGCACGACGTGCTGCGGGGCGCGTGCGCATCAACGCCCAATTGGTCGACGCAGTGAGTGGCGACCATTTGTGGGCAGAACGCTTCGATCGCAGCCTGGAAGACATTTTTGCCGTTCAGGACGAGGTCACCGGCAAGATCGTCGAGGCGTTGCTCGGCAGGCTGCGCGCACCGCCGCCGCGCAACCGGCCCAAAAGTCTTGAGGCCTACGATCTCTGCGTGCGGGCGCGCAAGCTGATGGATGACACGCCGCAGACGGCGCGCGAAGCGCATCTGATGCTTACCCGCGCGGTTTCGCTCGATCCGGAATATGCCGAGGCCTATCGCTGGCTTGCCATGAACCACTGGATGGGATGGGTGCATTCCGGCGGACCAACCGAAACGTCCCGTAGCGTTGCGTTGGAACTGGCGCGCAAAGCCGTGGCGATCGATCCGAACGATGCCGGCTGCCGCTGGGTTCTGGCTTACCTGCTTGCCTATGAGCGCAGCTTCGCCGAGGCGGATGCGGAATTCGCCAGGGCGATCGAGCTCGATCCGAACGAGGCCGATGCCTGGGCGGCATTGTCCGACATCGCGGTCCTGGCCGGACGGGTCAAGGAAGGCCTTGAGCACATTCGCAAGGCGTTCCGGTTGAACCCGTTTCCGGCAAGTTGGTACTATCTGACGCTTGGCCAGGCGCAATATGCGGCCGGCCAATACGAAGCGGCTGTCGAAACACTGCGCAGGGACGAGACTTATCGTACAAGCTCGCGCCGCTTCCTGGCGGCAAGCCTTGCCCAACTGGGCCAAGTCGACGAGGCGCGCGCAGAGGCCGAACTGTTCCTCGTCGGCAACCCGCATTTCACCACCCGGCACTGGGCCGCGACGGAGCCATTCCGCGACGCTGTGACGCTCGAGCATTTCGTCGATGGCTTCCGCAAGGCCGGTCTTCCGGAGTGACGTGCCGGCCTCCCAAACGCTTTCGCACCGTTCGTGCGACTATTCCTCAAAGCGACTCGTGGCGTCACGATCGCGCTCGTACCGCCCCGTGAGCGGAAACGGCGGCAACCAGGACTCGCGACGGATTATCCAGCTTTCGTAGGTTGGCATCAGTTGGTCAGGGGCATCCAGTGATCCCAGGTTCACTTCGATTTCGTCTGCGGTGCGTCCGAAAATTGTCGAGCCGCAGCGGGGGCAGAAAAACCGCCCGGCGTAGTCGCGCGTCTCGCCTTCGATCGTCACCGCATCCTGGGGGAACACCGCCGAAGCGTTAAAAAGGGCGCCATGGTGCTTGCGGCAGTCGAGACAATGACAGATGCCGACCCGGTATGGGAGCCCCGACGCCACAATCCGGACGCTGCCGCACAGGCAACTGCCAGTGAATCGGTCCATGCTGCGTCTCCTCCAAAATCAAGCGGTCGCAATGGCTACAACGAACGGCACCGTCATTGCAATTGCCCCGTGCGGGGCCGTCTGCGGGACGCATCGACTTCCGCAGTGGGCGATAGCTGGCTCGCTTGCTGCAGCCGCAGCCAGCTGGAAAGTTCGGACGAAGCGGCCCTTTCGCTCTTGACAATTACACTCGTCAACGCGCATTGACAGGAATGATTGTCAATGTGAGGGCTGCATGCTCGATATCGAAGTCATAGATCGGCCGAGCGCGGCCGCCGCCGCGTTGGAGCCCGTTCGGAGTCAACTCCTTTCAGAACTGCGGGAGCCGGCCTCGGCCGCTACCCTCGCCACACGCCTCGGCCTCAAGCGGCAGAAGATCAATTACCACCTGCATGCTCTGGAGGAGCACGGGCTTGTCCAGGTTGCAGACACGCGGAAGTGGGGTGGCCTGACCGAGCGGCTGATGGTGGCGAGCGCCACAAGCTATGTCGTCTCGACGAGCGCGCTGGGTCCGGTCGGCGCCGATCCGAACCGCACCCCGGACCGCCTGTCGGCAAGCTACCTCATCGCACTCGGCGCTCGGCTGGTGCGGGAGATTGGCGCTCTCCAGCGCGCCGCCACCGATGCCGGCAAGCGCCTGGCGACCTTGGCGATCGACACCGAAATCCGCTTCCGCTCCGCCGCCGACCGCGCCTCGTTCACGCGTGAATTGACTGAGGCCATCACCACGCTGGCGGCACGCTATCACGACGAAACCGCGCCGCAGGGACGGTCGCACCGCCTTGTCGTGACGGCGCACCCCTCACCAGCCAATCCGCAAGCAAAGGAGGGTCAATGCCAATAAGAAGAGATGCTGCCGGCAATCGCTCGGTCGAGGCGCAAGTGGACGTCCCCGGTAGCGGAAACGCAATTGTCAATTTCATCCACGCGGGCGGCGCCGAGAAGCTTTCCGAGCTATGATCGCCCGCTGTGGTGCTTCTGCGCAGTCTGCTCCACTCCTGCAAGCAGATCGAAGAGCCATGCCACGCCCGCATCCATCATCGCGACCTTGGGAGCGACGGCGTTGAGCCGGAAGCCGGGCAACGGCAACGGGGCATCGAGGCTCAGCACGCCGAAACGCGCCGCATGCATGGCAACGAACCGCCGCGGCAGGGCCGAGATGAGGTCGGTCTCGGCGATGACGGCAAGCGCGAACATGAAGTTCGGAACCGTCAACGCAACCCGTCGCGCCCGGTCTTGCTTGGCCAGTTGTTCATCGACGAAGCCGTAAGGATCGCCGCTGTCCGAGACGACCAGATGCTGCATGCTGCAGTATCGCTCCAGGCTCGGATCACGCGCGAACGGATGTCCAGGGCGCATGGCAATGACAAAGTCCTCTTCGTAGATGCAGCGCTTTTCGAAGCGAGGCGGGATGTCGTCGGACGGAATGATCGCGATATCGATGGCGTGCGCCTCGAGATCGACAATCGCGCTCCGCCAGACGCGGGCTGGCGAGGGCAAGATCTGACGCACGCCGACGTCGATGTGTGGCGCAATCCGGCTGAGTTCGGCGAGGAGCGGGCGCAGGATCACGGCTGAGACACCGTCCGGTGCGCCGATTGCGAACCGGCGCATGGCCGTGGCGGGATCGAAGGGCGCGGCAGTCGCCATCACGCTGCGCACGCGCGCCAGAACGTCGGCGATCGACGCGGCCAGTTCCGTTGCACGAGCCGTCGGCACCACGCCCTTGGGCGTTCTCAGGAACAGCGGATCGTTGAGGAGCCGGCGCAGCCGGCCGAGTCCGTGACTGACTGCCGATGGCGTCAGGTTAAGCCGGTCCGCCGCCCGGCCCACGTGGCCCTCTCCGAGCACGGCCTCGAAGAGGACGAGGAGATTGAGATCGGTGCGCGAAAGATCAATTTCATTCAGCATAATCCTGAAATCATATCATTGGCTTCAGCAAGATCAACATGCAATTCTGCCGGCTGAGCGGTGCATCGCTCGGACGAACGCGAATGGCGGCTCGAGCACCGTCACGCGGACCCGCTCGTCCCGGGTGTCAGCCTGGAGCAGGCGGCCGCGCTGGAGCTACAGCGGACCCAAAGAGATGGCACCGCCCATTACAAGGCCTGTTGCGCCGGCGGCTCTTTCGCCACTGCGGCTTCCTCCTGGCTGAGGGCGCCCGGCCGGAGCTTGAACAGGATCAGCAGCGGCCCGGCGACGAAGATGGAGGAATAGGTCCCGGCGAGGATGCCGAAGATCATTGCGACCGTGAAGGACTGGATCACCTCGCCGCCCCAGATCGAAAGCGCCGCCAGCGCAAACAGCGTGGTCACGCCGGTCAGGACCGTTCGCGCCAGCGTCTGGTTCATCGACAGGTCGAGCAGCTCGGCAATCGGCATCCTTTTATAGCGGCGCAGATTCTCGCGGACCCGGTCATAGACAACAACCGTATCGTTGATGGAATAGCCGACAATAGTCAGGATCGCGGCAATCGAGGTCAAATTGAACTCTATGCCGGCGACGACGTAGAAGCCGACCATCAGGATCACGTCGTGGAACGTCGAAATGATGGCGCCGAGCCCGAACTGCCACTCGAACCTGATCCAGATGTAGACGAGCATCGCCAGCAGCGAGGCGAGCACGCCCATTGTGCCGTTGAACGCGAGTTCGGAGGACACTGTCGGACCGACAACCTCGATGCGGCGGAACTCGTAGTCGGTTTCGAGCGCGCTTCTTACCTTCTCGACGGCGGACTGTTCGGCAACGTCGCCGCCCCCCTGTGTGCCAATGCGGATCAGCACATCCCGGGCCGAGCCGAACTCCTGCACCTGCACCTCGCCCAGTTCGAGACCCGTCAGCCGCTCACGGATGTCGCCGATGTCGGCCTGCTGGCCCTTTGCCTGCACCTCGATGCTCGAACCACCGCGGAAGTCGATGCCGTAGTTCATGCCGACAGTGAAGAACAGCACCGCCGAAGCGATCGACAACAGCACGGACAGCGTGAAGGCGTATTTTCTGAAGGCCATGAACGGCACGCGCGTGTCGTCGGGCACCAGCCGCATGACACCGGCGGGCATGGTTTTCGGCCGCTGCCGGCGAAGCCAGAACGCGACCAGCCAACGCGTCAGCGTGAACGCCGTGAACACGGTGGTGACGATACCGATGGCGAGGGTGACGGCAAACCCCTTGATCGGCCCCGAGCCGAGGAAGAACAGGATGACGGCGGCGATCAGCGTCGTCACGTTGGCGTCGACCACAGTCGCCAGCGCCTGTTTAAACCCGGAATCCATCGACTGCACGATCGAGCGCCCTTGGCGGTTCTCTTCGCGGACGCGCTCGAAGATGATGACGTTGGAATCGACCGCCATGCCCATCGTCAGCACGATGCCGGCGATGCCAGGCAGCGTCAGCGTCGCCCCGAGCACGGACAGGACGGCGATGATCAGTGCGACATTCGCGAGGAGCGCGATATTCGCGATCAACCCCAGTCGCCCATAGGCGAACAGCATGAAGCCGACGACGAGGACCCCGGCGATGATTGCCGCGAACTGGCCCGCCTCGATCGAATCGCTGCCGAGGCTCGGACCGACGGTGCGCTCCTCGACGATGGTGAGGTCGGCAGGCAGTGCACCGGCGCGCAGCAGGACCGCAAGATCGTTCGCGCTCTCCACCGTGAAACTGCCGGATATCTGCCCGGTGCCGCCCAGGATCGGTTCGCGGATCTGCGGCGCGGAGATCACCTCGTTGTCGAGGATGATCGCGAACAGGCGCCCGACATTGGCCTGGGTAGCCTGACCGAAGCGGGTGGCGCCGCGGCTGTCGAAGCGAAACGAGACCACCGGCTCGTTGGTGCGCTGGTCGAAGGTTGCCTGCGCATCGACAAGGTTTTCGCCGGAAACGATGATCCGGTTCTCGATCAGATGCGGAACCCGCGGTTCTTCCGTCGAATACATCACCGTCGAGCCCGCCGGCGGGCGGCCGGAGATCGCCTCCTCGACCGGGATCGACTGGTCGACCATCTGGAAGGTCAGCTTAGCCGTCTGTCCGAGGATATCCTTCAGCCGCTGCGGATCCTGCAGGCCCGGCACCTGGACCATGATGCGGTCCGATCCTTGGCGCTGGATGATCGGCTCGGTCGTGCCGAGTTCGTTGACGCGCCGGCTCACCACCTCGATCGATTGGGTCAGCGCCGCGGCGATCCGGTAGTCGATCCCGGCTTCGGTCAGCGTGAAGCGCAGCAGGCCCGGTTCCGGCTCGGTCATCTCCATCTCGGTCACCGAGCCGCTCATGAACATGCCCGTCGAGATCGGCTGCGCCAACCTTTCGAGCGCGCTCTTCGCCGCTTCGATCTGGCCTTGGTCGCGAATGCGGACCTGGATGGAATTGGCGGTGCCGGCAAGCCCGGTATAGCCGATCTGGGCATCGCGCAGCGATGTGCGGACCTCGTCGCGTGCCGCTTCGAGACGTTCGTTGGCAAGGTCCTGCCGATCGATCTGGAGCAGGATGTGCGAGCCGCCCTGAAGGTCGAGCCCCAGCGTCAGCTGCTGCTTGGGCAGCCAATTCGGCAGCGATGCCAGAGTGGAGGCGGGAACCAGATTGGGAGCTGCGTAAAGAATACCGGCCAGGACCGTCAGCCAGATGAGAATGGTCTTCCAGCGCGAAAAATGCAGCATGTTCTTGTCCGTTCAGCCCATATCGGGCGCAAACCGCCTCCGACAAGAGCTTTGGCGTTCCGATCGGCGAGCAACTCGACGAACGGAACGCGATGTGAAGTTTTGCGAGTCTAGAGCCGCGGTCGCGCGGCCAGGTTCACGCCGTGAGAAGCGGAGGCGCGCGCGCATCAAAGGCGCGGATCGGCGACAGTTCCGGCCGGCCGTCAGACCATATGCCAAACGGTGCGGCTGACGCAGTTTCGAGCGGCAGCCGCAAATCCGCGATAATGCAAAACGGCTTGCCATCTCTCGCAATGACAGGTGTCTTGACACGGGAAGTCTCAGCACCGACGTGGCGCGCAATACTGCGGGCAAGGACAGTCGGGTGTGTGACCGGTTCGGTCTCGCCGATTTGGCCTTCGGCAAGGTCATGCGCAACCTGGTCGGCTGTTGCCGCAGGAATGGTCCAGAGCAAAAAGAGCAGCGAAGCCAGCAGCCGCAGACCGGCACCCAGGCTGAGCAGGACGCCAGGCCCGTCCCGTCCTCGGCCGCCTCGTCTCATCCCATCGCTACGGCTTGCATACACTGCGACCAATACGCTTTCGCTTTCGTTGCCTCGGTAAGCGGCGAGCCGCTTTCCTGGTCTCACTATAGCACTTGCGTTGCGAATTGAAGCGCAGCTTTCACGTACTCAAAGGGTAAGTCAGTTGGCCGATCGGTTGGCAGCCTACCGCTTCTCGATCAACCGGACATAGTTTTGCAGGATACAGCTCCAGCCACGATCGGATTCGAAGATCTCACGCACCGCTTCACCGGCAGCGCCCATGTTCTCAAGCTGACGATGCTCGAGCTCGACGCGAGTCGCGTTCTCGCCGGCCTCGGAGAACTTGACCTCGACTTCGGTCAGCAGCGACGGATCATATTGCCAGTCGGCGCGAATCCGCCATGCCAGGACGATGCGGTTTGGCGGTTCCCAGGCCAGCACTTCGCCCCAGTCGCATTCCGTCCCATCCTCGCCACCGATATCAGCATGTATTCCAAGGCGATGGCGGCAAGCGGCGTCGCTATTGCGAGATTATCGATCGGCTGGTGGCGCACGGGCAGGCACGCGCTGGTCGATCAGCTTGACCGTGCCAACGGCCCAAAAAAGCCGATGATACGCGTTATTCGCTTATGACCAGGGTCGAGGAAGGCTATGTCCAAACCCTCAGGGAAGGACGATCGATCAGGCATCACAAACTTCCACGCAAAGCGTCCGATCCCATGATGAACATCCACGTCACTTGTCCGTAGGATGCGGGCACCGGGACGCTTGGCCAGAACTCTTGCGATGTGCGCGAGCAGTTCTTCCGCGCCAGTCGCATGGACTGTAGGGTCTGTGTATGTCGCGCCATCGCTCCAGATCGGTAACAGCAATGCCCGCCGCTGCTCGGCGTTCTGATCGGACCAAGCAGCACAGTACGAATCGATGAGAAGCGTCAAAGGCATTCTATTCCCCCAGGTAGGTCACTGGTCTGACCGGCCCATGCTCGGACAACAAAGCCCGATCCCGCTGGCTGACGGCAAAGCGTGGTCCGCCTCAATAAGGCCGGAGACCAAATCCGCTCAGCCAGTCAGAAGGGATCCGCCTCGCACTCCAGATCGGAGAGATCTCTTATCCGGACATCCCAGAAATTGCGACAACGCTGCGAAATCATCATGTAAGTGGCCAGCTGCAATCGCCCGTTGGAAGATCGCGTCGTAACCGTCGGCCACAGAGCGGTCGATCTTGCGCGCCTCCATCAGCTCCAAAAGATGCTGGAATGCGCCGTAATGCGCGGGGAGATCGACGAAAGCGTCTCATCGTCGCTGGCAAAACGGCCAGCATCCGTTCGCTTGATCAGGTCGGCGACAAGCCCGTCAACAACAGGTGCTGTTGCGGTCCACTGCCGAGCCAACTCGCCGAGGTCGATCTCTTCGGCCTGACTCACGGCGATCGCATGCAGCGTGCCGAACAGCGCGCCCCACATGAGAGCAAGCAGCGCGCTATCAAGTGCGTTCGCACGTCCCGGCTCTTCCCCGATATGCTGGACATTGCCGCCCAAGGCACGAAACATCTCCTCGTTCGCGTCGAAAGCCTGCCTTGGCCCCGAGATCAGTATCGTCCCGGCATCTGTGCCGATGAAATCCGGCGTGGCCATGATTGCGCCATCGAGATAGCTGGCTCCGTGCTCGGCAAACCATTCAGCGGATTCACGTGCGCCATGCGGCGTTCCCGAAGTGAGTTCCACGACCAGCTTGCCGCGAATAGCTGAAGCAACAGCATCGTCGTGCAGAACTGCAGCGGTTGCCTGGTAGTCGCTTACGTTCACAATGACAATTTCAGCCGCATTGACAGCTTCCAGGACGGACCCCGCGACAGTGGCGCCGAGCGTGGCCAGCGGTTCGGCCTTCTGTTTCGTCCTGTTCCAGACCGTCGTCCGATATCCCGACCGGAGCAGGGCGCGGGCGAGCGCCGATCCCATACGACCCGTCCCGACAACGCTGATTGAAAGCTTCATTGCAACACTCCATGCCAATAGACGCCAATAGGCGAGCGGCGCCATGGTTTTGCCGTCAAGGGCAGAGGTATGTCGGAGTGAATGGCGCGCACAATACGCACCTGGAGGTAAGTGGTTACCCAAGGGTAAGGAGAGCATCATGAATGAGCCGACGGGCAATTGCGGCTTCGCAACGGCGATCAAGGCGATCGAAGGGAAGTGGAAAGTGGACATTCTTTGTGAGCTTGGAACGGCGTCTCGCAGGTTCGGCCGATTGAGGCAGTCCATTCCGGCGATCAGTGAAAAGATGCTGACGCAGCAATTACGCGAACTGGAGGCTGACGGGCTTGTGAACCGAGAAGTCTATCCGGGATCGCCGACCAAGGTCGTCTATTCGTTGACAGAAAGCGGAGCGGCGCTCAATGCTGGAGCAGAGGCGTTATGCCGTTGGGGTGAGCAATTCCCTTCCCGCACCGATGCTTAAGGATGCCGTTCGCCATGCGAGTTGGAAGTTGGCTCATGGCGCTTCGCCCTCGGCCGGAAACAGCCAGACGTCCGTCCGGCCAGATGATCTGCGGCGGCCGCCGGCCGTAACCGACGAAATCGCGCTGCGGGCCATGGCGATGCTGGAGCTTCATGGCAGTACAACTTCTGGCGGGTTGCCGACCCGCATGGACGAGTCAGCGAGGAGATCGGGCTCGAAGGCCGGCGCGGAACGGCGAACCAGATCAGATTTACCCTTGGATCCAACCAGACTGCAGCAACCGTATGTCAATCCGCAGAACTCGTAATACAAGAATCCCGATCCACCATGCCAGGCGACAATTCGGGCCACTGCCCTTTGCGGGGCGCTTGTCCGGCTTGGAGCGGCATCAGTACGGCGTTTGCATTGACGGAAGTCTGGAGGTGCTCAGCTGGCTGTCAGCCCGTGTGTGCGCCCAGGCGCCACAGCACTGACCGATTCCCGCTCGACCAGCGGGCATTCAAGCTTGGTAATGGGGTAGCGGCCGCGGCCGGGCGGTGCAGGGACTTCCAATTGCTCGATCGCCCATTGCCCCATCGCCATATGCGGCAGGATCGACGTCGTCAAAGGCGGGAACAGATGCCGGGCGATTTCCTCGTCGTCATAGCCGATCACGGAAATATCCCCAGGGATGTGCAGGCCGGCTTCCTTCAGCGCTTCGTAGCAGCCGATCGCGGTTCGGTCGTTCTGGCAGAAGATTGCGGTTGGGCGGTCCTTGAGCGCCAGAAGCTTGACGGTCGCGGCGTAGCCGGCGCTCGCTGACCAGTCGCCCTCGACCACCAGCTCCGCATCGAACGGGATGTCGGCCGTCGCCAGCGCCCGGCGGTAGCCCTTCAGCCGATCCTGCGCCGCCTGCATCCACGGCTCGCCGGTGATGGTGGCGATGCGTCGGTGGCCATGGCTGATCAGGTGGCGGGTGGAACTCTGCCCGCCGGCGATTTCGCTCGGCACCACGGCGGGGAAGGCGTAGTCGGCGGTATAGCAATTGAGCAGGATGACCGGGATATCGAGGTCGTAGAGATAGTCGGGCGCGGCGATCTCGCGCGTGAAGATGGTCATGTAGATCAGCGCCGAAATGCCTCGCTTGGTCAGTGCCGCAATCGCGCGCGGCTCCATGACGGAATCACCCAAAGTCTGAGCGACCAGCACGACGTTCCCGGCATTCCACGAGGCTTGGCGCGCTCCTTCTATGGCGACGACTGCCTCGGGACTGGTCGCCAGTTGATCGACTGCGAAGCCGATCACCCCGTCCAGCCCTTCGAACGAGGCGATAGGGCTGCGAAGAGCAGAGAAGGCTGGTGGCGCATAGCCGAGACCCCGCGCGGCCTCAATCACCCGATCGCGGGTCTGCTGCGAGAGCCTTATGCCCGGCGTGTTGTTGAGGACGAACGAAACCGTTGCCTGCGAGCAGCCGGCGGCCCTGGCGATATCGGTCATGGTGACGCGACTCTTGGGATTCTTGGCCGATGGCTTTCGGCGCCGGGAGGCTTCGAGGGCAGGATCGCGCAGATCCGTTGGTTCGCTCATGGCATTGTATTCCATATTCCCGGCTTGGCTAACCAGCGGTCGTCCTGGGACATCATTAAAGACGGCAAGACGGCCGACGGCGCTTCGCATTTATAAAACAGGCACTCGATTAATCATTATTATCATCCTGGCAGCCGAATGGCTAGCAGCACGGAGACAGCGATACGCGGTTCTGGAAGATCGATTGCTGGGAACGTGATCCAATTTCAAGGTTCCCTTTCTCACCACACGGCAGGCAGCCATTCGCCAGCGACAACCAGGTTTCCAACCAGAGACTAATACTATTTACTAATAGCAGTAAGCGTTCTATTCTCAATTCGTCGGCCCGGCTCGGGACCGAACGGGCCATGACGGGAAGCAGGCGTGTGGCGCGGCATCCGGGCTCTTGGGCCGGCAAAGCAACGCCACGCAATTACAGAAATGTCAGACAAATCCGACTATACGAACTGCCAATGAGTCTCTAAAGTCCAAAATCGCGGCTGGGATGGCGCCGTTCTTTCGCTGCCAGCACCCTTGAGGAGGAGGGCGTCCAAGCCGCATTCGACAAAGTTCAGATCAGCGAAAATGACTGGATCAAACGGGAGGTTGAACATGAAATCTGCGATACGAAATGTGTCCGTCGCCGCAGCGGCCCTGGCTCTCGGTCTGTCCTTCACGGCGATCGCCGGTGCCCAGGACAAACCGACGCTGGCCTTCGTCGTCAACGGCGCTTCCGATTTCTGGAAGGCGGCCGAAGCCGGCGTCAAGAAGGCCCAGACCGAATTGCCCAACTACAATCTCGAGCTCAAATATCCGGAACAGTCGTCGGTCGCCATCCAGCAGCGGCTGATGGATGATCTGGTGACGGCCGGCGTCAAGGCGATCATGGTTTCGGCCGTCGATCCCAAGACCTCGACCGACGGGCTCAACAAGATCGCCTCGGAGACGGCGCTGTTCACCACCGACAGCGACGCGCCGCAGACCAAGCGTATCGCCTATATCGGCTCGTCCAACATCGATGCCGGCAAGCAGGCGGCCGAGATCGCCAAGAAGGCGATGCCCGACGGCGGCAAATGCCTCGGCTTCGTCGGCCTGCTCGGCGCCGACAATGCCAAAGAGCGCATCGAAGGCATGAAGGAAGGGCTCGCCGGCACCAAGATCGAGCTGATCGACGTGCGTGGCGACGACATCGACCAGGCCCGCGCCAAGAAGAACGTCGAGGACGCGCTGGTCGCCAGCCCCGACGTCACCTGCATGGTCGGCTTCTATTCCTACAACACCCCGCGCATCTATGAAGCGCTGCGCGACGCCGGCAAGCTCGGCCAGATCACGGTCGTCGGCTTCGACGACGATCCGATCACGCTCGGCGGCGTGAAGGAAGGCACCGTTGCCGCCACCGTCGTGCAGCAGCCCTTCGAATGGGCCTACCAGGGCATGAAGCTGATGGCGGCCTATCTCGAGGGCGACAAGTCGGGCATTCCGGAGAACGGCCTGATCATCATCCCGACCAAGATCATCGGCAAGGAAGACGTCGACGCCTATGCCGCCAATCTGAAAGCGATGTCCGGAAATTGAGCGTCGTCGGCGCTGGCCCCCATCCACCTTCTCCGCGTGCAGAACGGGGAGAAGGGCAGTGGTTGCAACGCTGGCGAATCCCTCTCCCCGTTCTTTACGGGGAGAGGTTAGGGGTGAGGGGCAGCGCGACGCTGGCGTGACTGGCTCCGCTTGTTATTGACGGACCTGATCAGGCTCGTCAATCTGCGGGGAGGCCGGCCCGCCAACTGCTGTCAGGCATGATGAACTATTCCGACGCATCCATCGGCGCATCCACGATTGCCCCGTTCCTCAGTCTCGAGGGCGTGCGCAAGACCTATCCCGGCGTGGTCGCGCTGGACGGGTTTTCGCTGGAGGTCAGGCCTGGCGAGGTTATCGGCCTCGTCGGCGAAAACGGCGCCGGCAAGTCGACGCTGATGAAGATCCTCGGCGGCGTGACCACACCCGACACCGGTACGATCACCGTCGACGGCGTCGCCCATGAGGGGCTGACGGTCGAGGCCAGCATCGGTTCCGGCATCGCCTTCGTCCACCAGGAACTCAACCTGTTCGAAAACCTCGACGTTGCCGCCAACATCTTTTTCGGCCGCGAGCCGTTGCGCGCCGGTCCGCTCAGGCTTGTCGACCGCACCAGGCTGCGCACGCTGGCGGCGCCGCTGCTCAAACGCGTGGGCGCCAATTTCTCGGCAAACACCCCGGTATCGGCGCTGTCGCTTGCCCAGCAGCAGATGGTCGAAATCGCCAAGGCGCTGTCGATCGAGGCGCGGCTGGTCATCCTCGACGAGCCGACGTCGAGCCTGCCCCTTGCCGAAACCGACAAGCTGCTCGATGTCATCAAGGCGCTGAAGGCCGACGGCATCAGCGTCATCTTCATCTCGCATCGCCTTCACGAGGTCGAGCGGGTTGCCGATCGCGTCGTCGTGCTGAGGGACGGCATGCTTGCCGGCACGCTGCCGAAGAACGCCATCAACCACGACTCTATGGTCAAGCTGATGATCGGCCGCATGCTGAAGGAGCGGGAGAAGGCCGCAGAATCGGCCCGCCCGCCCGGCGCCGTCGCACTGTCGGCCAAGGCCGTTCGCACCAGCGCCTATCCAGACCGACCGGTCGATCTCGGCGTCAGGCGCGGCGAAATCCTTGGCCTGGCGGGTCTTGTCGGCTCCGGCCGCACGGAGCTGGCGCGCGTGCTTTTCGGCATCGAGAAGAGCCTTGGCGGCGCGCTCCAGCTTGATGCAAAAGATCTGGTTCTTGGTTCGGCGGCCGACGCTGTGGCCAACGGGATCTTCCTCGTCCCCGAGGATCGCAAGCTGACCGGCATCCTGCTTGACCTGTCGATTGCCCAGAATATTTCGCTTCCCAATCTGCCGGCGCATGCCCGGCGATCCCTGGTTTCTGCCCGCGCCGAAGCCGTCACCGCCGAGAAGCAGAAACGCAATCTCGGCATCAAGGCACCCTCGGTGGCGACTCGCACCGGCACGCTGTCGGGCGGCAACCAGCAAAAGGTGGTGCTGGCCAAGTGGCTGGCCATGAGCCCCAAGGTGATGATCCTCGACGAGCCGACCCGCGGCATCGACATCGGCGCCAAGGCGGAGATCTACGGGCTGATGCGGGCGCTGGCCGATGCCGGCGTCGCCGTGCTGATGATATCGAGCGACATGGAGGAGGTGATCGGCGTCTCCGACCGCATCGCAGTCATGCATGAGGGCCAGATCTCAGGCATTCTCGACAAGGATCAGTTCAGCCAGGAAAACGTGCTGCTGCTGGCCGTCGGCAAGCAGCCGAAATAGCTTTTGTTTGGCGCAGGTTCCGGTCGCAAAACCGCGCAACACTTTTGCGGAACCTGCTTAGGCAGGCATTGGGGAGAAGACGATGAGCAAGAAAGATCTCGGCCTGCTGATCCTGATCCTCGTGGTCGGAGCGGTGGTGGCGATCATCAATCCGCGCTTCCTGCTGCCGATCAACCTCGCCAACACCTCGAACCTGATCGGGCTGTTCGGCATCCTGGCGATCGGCCAAGCCTTCGTCATCATCACCGGCGGCATCGAATTGTCGGTCGGCTCGGTGGTTGCGCTGCTCGGCGTCCTGTTCGTCGATTTCATCGCCACGCGCGGCATGGCATGGCCGGTGGCACTGCCGCTGATCCTGGTGCTTGGCGGCATCATCGGGCTGGCACATGGCTGGCTGATCACGCGGCTCAAATTGCAGCCTTTCGTGGTGACGCTGTGCGGCCTGTTGATCTATCGCGGCGTGGCGCGGTTCTACACAGCCGACGGCACGGCGGGCTTTGCCTTCGGGCAGAACTTTCCGGAGCTCGAATTCCTGACCGCCGGGCGATCCTATGGCGTGCCGAACAGCTTCATCGCGCTGATCGTCATCGCCATCGTGATGTGGGTGGTGCTGCACCGTTCGGTGTTCGGCCGCTACCTCTACGCCATCGGCAAGAACGAGGAGGCGGCGAAATATTCGGGCATCCGCACCGGCCGCGTCGTCATGGCGGCCTATGTCATCTGCGGTGTGCTGACGGCGCTGTCGGCGATCTATTTCGCCATGTACACGCGCTCGATCTCGCCGGCCAGCCACGGCCAGTTCTACGAACTCTACGCCATTGCCGCAGCCGTGCTCGGCGGCTTCTCGCTGCGCGGCGGCGAAGGCTCGCTGCTCGGCGTGATCCTGGGCACGGTTCTGCTGCAGGAACTGCAAAACCTCGTCAACCTGCTCGGCATCCCGTCCTCGCTCAATTTCGCGGTGATGGGCGGCGTGATTTTGATCGGCGTGCTGGTCGACCAGCAATGGGGCGTGTACCGGGAGCGGCGGCTGATGCTGGAGGCAACCCGCAAGGGCGCGGCCGGCGCGGCAGCGGAGTAGCGGCTCCGCCTCTCCCTTCTCCCACAGAGGGAGAAGGTAAGAGGCGGCTTAAATCGTGCCCGACCGGTCGGAGAAGGCCATTGCCTTGCGCAGCACTTCAACAAAACGCTCGCCGGCCGCCTCGCGCTGGCCGCTATTGTCGATCGGGGTGACGCCTGGCCCGGACAACGCCACATTGGCGCTGCGCGCCAGCCGCGCCAGCACTTCGCCGCGCGACTCGCGGCCGCGCATCGCCAGTCGTTCGGCCAGGATCTGCGGCGATGCGGTGATCTCGACGACAGCCAGATTGGCATAGCGATCACGCAGCGCCGGGATGATGGCGCGGGAGACATTGGCGATGGCGACGCGGCCATTGGCCACCGACCGGTCGACTTCAGCCGGGATGCCGTAGCGCAAGCCATGCGCCTCCCAGGAGATGGCGAAGGCGCCGTCCGCTTCCGCCTCGACGAAGGCCGCATCGGCCAGCGTGTCGTGATCCTCGCTTGCCGTGTCGCTCGGCCGGGTGATGACCCGGCGCACGAACTCCAGCCGGGTCTCGTCGGCAAACAGCGACCGGGCATAGCCGATCACCGTGTCCTTGCCGGCGCCGCTCGGCCCGACGACAGCGACGAACACCCCGTCGCGGATCGGAAACGCCGCGGCGGACAATTCACGCTCGATCGACGCCGACACCATCACGCGACCCGACGTCCCTGCCGCCAGACCGTGCGGACAACCGGGACATGATCGTCAAGACGGACGCGAACCAGATCGGCGCGCCGGCCTTGCTCGATGACACCACGGTCGGCAAGGCCGACTGCCTCGGCCGGGTTCTTCGAAACCATCGCCACCGCCTGCGGCAGGGAGATGCCATCGACAACGTCGCCGAGGAAAAACGCCGACTGGATCAGGCTGAAGGGGATGTAGTCGGACGACAATATGTCGAGCAGGCCTTCGCCGGCGAGTGTCCGGGCCGAAACATTGCCCGAATGCGAGGCGCCGCGCATGACGTTCGGGGCGCCCATCAGCACCCCGAGCCCGGCGGCCTTCGAAGCTTTTGCGGCCTCTTTGGTGGTCGGGAATTCGGCGACGCGGACGCCTTGTTCGATCGCCTCGTCGACATGGCCGGTCGTGGCGTCGTCATGGCTGGCCAGCACGATGCCGCGCTGATGGCAGGCGGCAGCGATGAAGGCGCGGTTCGGCCCCGAATTCGTCGCCGACTCCGCCATCCGCTTCTCGCAGAATTGCTGGAATTCGCGGTCCGTCAGCTTCAGCTTGCGCCGGTAGTAATAGGCATAGGTTTCCAAATCGACGAACTGGCGCTGTCCCGGCGCATGGTCCATCAGCGACGCCAGCTTGATCCTGTCATCGCCGTCAAAATGCGCGAAGGCTGCGAGGCAATCCGGCGCCGAAACCTCGCAGCGCAGATGGATGAAATGGTCGGCCCGCAGCCGGTCCTGCTGGACGCTGTCCTCGATCGCATCGGCCAGCTTGCGCATGTCGGCCGAATTCATGTCGGCGTCGTCGTCCATGCCGACGCGCAAGGCATCGAGCACGGTGGTGATGCCGGCGGTCGCCACCTGCGCGTCGTGGGCGAGAACGGCGGCGATCGGGTTCCAGCGCACCTTCGGCCGCGGCGCGTAATGGCCTTCGAGGTGGTCGGTGTGAAGCTCGACCAGCCCGGGAATGATGAAATCGCCGCCCATGTCCTCGCCGCTTCGGCCGGCGCCGGCATCGATCCCGGCGATCAAGCCGTCGCGCAGCACGATCGAGCCTTCGACGATCTCGTCGGCAAGCACGATGCGGGCATTGTTGAGAACGGTCTCGACGGTCATTTCAGGCAGTCCTTGGAGCATTTTTGCAGCCAATTGAATCACCGATTGGGATGAGTTGGCGTCGCACAAAAGCGGTTGAACAAATTGTATTTCAGGCGGTTTTTCTCGCCGGGCGGCGCCCGAGCGCGTGATGGGAGAGCACCATGAACGGGGCGCCAGGTTCGGTTTCGACAAACAGGGTCAGTGCGTCCACCGGCACCGGCCGTTGCAGGACTCCCGCAAACAGGCTGTCGATTGCTGCGCGAAGACGAGGGCCTTCCTGTGACGAGGCCCGGCCGGACAGCGTCATGTGAAAACGGAAGGTCTCGAAGACATAGGGGTAACCCCACTGGCAGAGATTGCGGAATTCAGCCGGCTTCAGCGAGTCAGGGCTGCGCCGTTCGATCTCAGCCTCGCTCAGCGGCGCGCGAAAACGGTCGAAGTCGCGCACGACGTCGTCGGCGAAGCGGTTGAGCGCCGGCAGCGGCCCTTCCGGCACCAGCGCGAAGAAGCCGTCGATCTGGCTGACGACCAGCCGTGGGATCGTCACCACCGGCGTCGTTTCGGCGAAATCGTCCAGTGCCGCGCGAAGCGCGGCTTCCGTTTCGTTCGAAGCCAGCCGGAAGGGCGCCTTCAGCGTCGCATGAAAACCGTAGCGGCGCGCCGAAGCGGTATGGAAGGCGACTTCCGCCGCCGACAGTTCGCCCACGGCCTCGACCGGCCTCGTGGCGGCGCCGAACGGGTCACGGCCGAGCCAATTGGCGGCGATCCGCGCCAGCGGTTCGTCCTGCCGGGGGGTGGAATAGATAGCGTAGCGCATCGAAAGTCCTCGTCAACTCCCGCTGCCATAGGCGATTTGCATGACGAAATGACGAAGCTGATGATCGCTCCTGATAACAAACTTGTTCAGGCGGGTCATTAGCCGACGATTTTTTTCGCCTTGGGCCAGTTGCCGACCCGGACGGGCAGCGCCTCAGGCCTTCATCAGCCATTCGTGCTCGGGCGCGTTGTGGAACTTCCACGTCCGCTTCGGCCCGGCCATGACGTTGAGGTAGTAGAGGTCGTAGCCATGGCAGGCGGCGCAAGGGTGATAACCCTTGGGCACCAGCACGACGTCGCCGTCCTCGATCGCCATCGCCTCGTCGAGCGAACGAGCCCCGTTCCGGTCGGCATCGGTGTAGACGCGCTGGAAGGCAAAGCCCTGCGGCGGATTGAGGCGGTGGTAATAGGTCTCCTCGAGATAGGACTCGGCCGGCAGATTGTCCTGGTCATGCTTGTGCGGTGGGTAGCTCGACGTGTGGCCGCCAGGCGTGATGACCTCGACCACCAGCAATGAATCGGCCGGCTTGCCTTCCGGCAGGATGTTGGTGACATAGCGCGTGTTGGTGCCCTTGCCGCGAACCTCCTGGCCGAGATCTTTTGGCGCAATGACGCGGACCGGCAGGCCGCCGCCAAGCCCCGGCGCTGAGCAGACCGCGAGTTCGAGACCGGTGTCGGCGGTCACCGACCAGTCAGAGCCCTGCGGCACATAGATCGACCACGGCTTGCCTTCGAAGGGCGACATGCGTTCGCCGAGCAGGCCGAGATCGTTGCCGCCGGCCTTGGCCTTGCCCTCGCCGGTGACGAACACCAGGCAGACTTCACGGCTCGCGGTTTGTCCGGAGACGGTCTCGCCGGGCCGCAATCGATGCAGATCGAAACCGACATAGGTCCAGCCGGCGTTTTGCGGCGTCACATGGGCGACGCGGCCATGGCCCTTATCGGCTTTGACGAGCAGTTTCGACATCCAGCCTCACTCCTTTGGTTCGGTGTCGGCCGAATCCTTGCCGCCGTCGGCCGGCTTGTAGAGATAGAAGAATTGCCAGACGGCATAGCCGGCGAAGCCGAGCGCGATCGTGCCCCAGAACGGCACGCCGGTGGCAAACTCGACCACGGCCCAGCCCAGGCAGACGGCGACGATGGCAACGCGCCGCCACAGGGGCCTGAAGAACGGATCCTCGGAGTCCTTCATCGGATCAGCCCCCGCATCGGATCGCCCCGTCGCCGGGAATAGAGTCGCTCAAGCATTGGGGAAGCCCTGCGTTTCAACCGTGTAGCCGGCGGCTGTCATCACCCGCATCAATTCCGTGTAGCCGACTTGCGCCATCCTGAGCGGCGGATTCTTCTTGGGATCCTGCTCGGCCTCGACCACGAACCAGCCTTCATAGCCGTAGTTCGCCAGCCTTTCCACAATGGCACCAAAATCCAGCGAGCCATCGCCCGGCACCGTGAAGGCGCCGAGCGCCACGGCATCGAGGAAGGATTGCTTTTGGCGATCGAGTTTTTCGATCACGTCCATGCGAACGTCCTTGACATGGACATGATTGATGCGCCGGTGATGGTTGTCGATGGCGCGCAGCACATCGCCGCCGGCAAAGGCCAGATGACCGGCGTCGAGCAGCAGTGGAATGCCTTCTCCCGAATAGCGCATGAAGGCGTCGAGCTCCGGCTCGGTCTCGACGACCGCCGCCATATGATGGTGGTAGGAGAGCGGCATGCCCTGCTCGGCGCACCATTCGCCGAACTGGGTGAGACGCCTCGCATAGGCTTTCATCTCGTCGTCCGAAAGCCTCGGCTTGGTGGCGAGCGGCTTTGAGCGGTCACCCTGGATGGAGCGGCCGACCTCGCCATAGACGATGCAGGGCGCGTTCACCGCCTTGAACAGATCGATCATCGGTTGGATGCGATCCTTATTCCTGGCCATGTCGTCGTCGACCAGCGTACCGGAGAACCAGCCGCCGCAGAGCGTCACGTCGGCCTCCTTCAGGATCGGCAGCATGATTTTCGGATCACTGGGAAAACGGCGGCCCATTTCCATGCCGGTGAAGCCCGCCGATCGCGACTGCGCCAAGCATTCCTCCAGCGACACATCATCGCTGAGTTCCGCAAGATCGTCGTTCCACCATGCAATGGGGGACATGCCCAGTTTGGCTTTCAAGTCGTCACTCCAATGTCAGTTCGTTCAATTTTCATTCGCCGACATCAATCACCAACACTCTGCATCCGCCGCTTTTCTTCATAGGCTTTGCGTGCGGCGTTGACCTGCGGCCGCGAAGAAACTTCCGGCACGGCGACGTCCCACCAATGGCCGCCGACATCGGTAGACACCAGTGGATCGGTGTCGATGACCAGTACCGTCGTCTTGCTATCGCCTTTCGCCTTTGCCAGCGCCGTTTCCAACCCGGCGATCGACGAAACCTTCTCGGCGATGGCGCCGAGGCTTGCCGCATGCGCCGCGAAGTCGATGTCGGGCAAAATCTCGTGGCGGGCGTCCTTCAGCAGATTGTTGAAGTTGGCGCCGCCGGTTGCCATCTGCAGCCGGTTGATGCAGCCGTAGCCCCTGTTGTCGAGCAGCACGATGGTCAGCTTGAGGCCGAGCATGACCGAGGTTGCGATCTCGGAATTGAGCATCAGATAGGAGCCGTCGCCGATCATGACGACGACCTCTTCGTCGGGCTTCGCCATCTTGACGCCGAGCCCGCCAGCGATCTCGTAGCCCATGGTCGAGAAGCCGTATTCGGCGTGGTAGGAGCCGGGCGCGCCCGCCTGCCAGAGCTTGTGCAATTCGCCGGGCAGGCCGCCGGCGGCATGAAGCAATATCACGTCGGAGCCCATGGCGCGCTGCACGGCGCCGATCACCTGCGCGTCCGACGGGTAGGCGGCATTGGTCGAGGCCGTCACCTTGCCGGCTTCGGCCTGCCATTCTTTCTTCCCGCTGGCCGCATTATCGGTCCAGGCAGCCGGCGCCTGCCAGCCATTCAGCGCCGCGCCGAGTTCGGCCAGCCCTTCCGCCGCATCGGCGACCAGCGGCAACGCCTGGTGCTTGCCCGCGTCAAAAGGCTGGACGTTCAGCCCGATGACGGTCTTGCCGGAATTCTTGAACAGCGCCCACGAGCCGGTGGTGAAATCCTGCAGCCTGGTGCCGACGGCAAGCACGACATCGGCTTCTTCAGCCAGCCGGTTGGCCGCCAAAGTGCCGGTGACGCCGACCGCCGCCATGTTGAGCGGATGATCGTCCGGCAGCGAGGATTTGCCGCCCTGCGTCTCGCAGACCGGGATGCCGGCGCCTTGCGCCAGCTTCGCCAGTTCGCCGGAAGCCTGCGAATAAAGCACGCCGCCGCCGGCAATCACCAAGGGCTTTGTTGCCGCCTTCAGCGCCGCCACGGCGGCCGCCAATTCCCCACGGTCCGGACGCGGCCGGCGCTGATGCCAGACCCGTTCGGCAAAGAAGCTCTCGGGGTAATCAAAGGCCTCGGCCTGCACGTCCTGGCAGAGCGCCAAAGTCACCGGTCCGCATTCGGCCGGATCGGTCAGCACCTGCATGGCACGGTTGAGCGCCGGGATGATCTGCTCGGGCCGGGTGATGCGGTCGAAATAGCGCGACACCGGCCGGAAGCAGTCATTGACCGTCGCGGTACCGTCGGAGAAATCCTCTGCCTGCTGCAGCACGGGATCGGGGATACGATTGGCGAAGACGTCGCCGGGGAGAAACAGGACGGGCAACCGGTTTACATGCGCAAGTGCCGCCGCCGTCACCATGTTGAGCGCGCCGGGGCCGATCGAACTGGTCGCCGCCATGAACCGGCGGCGGAAATTGGCCTTGGCATAGGCGATCGCCGCATGCGCCATGGCCTGTTCGTTGTGGGCGCGAAAAGTCGGCAATTCGTCGCGCACCTGATAAAGCGCCTCGCCGATGCCGGCGACATTGCCGTGGCCGAAGATCGCCCAGACGCCGCCGAAGATCGGCATTTTCCTGCCGTCGATCTCGGTCATCTGGCAGCCGAGAAAGCGGGTCAGCGCCTGCGCCATCGTCAGGCGTATTGTCTTGGTCATGTTGTTTTCCTCCGCAGTCCTTGTGCCGCGCCTTCTTATGCTGCTTTGCGGCCGCGCGCGGCAAGCCATGCCTCGGTCAGCCCCTCGAAGCGCGACGCCATGTCGGCCACCGCCTCCTCGTCCGACATCTTGCCGGCAAGCCATTGTTCGGCCGCGTTGATGAAGATGGTGCGACCGACGGCGAAGCCCTTGACGATCGGTGCCTTGGCGGTGGCGGCAAAGGCCACTTCCAGTTCGTCCTGTGGCGCTTCGAGGCCGAGCAGCACAACCCCGCGGCACCACGGATCGTTCTTCAGGATCACCGCTTCGATCTTCACCCAGGCCCCGGCTGAGGCCTGCGGTTCAAGCTTCCACCAGTCGGGCTTGATATCAAGCGCATAGAGTTCCTGCAGCGCCCGCGGGATCGTCGTGTCGTCGAGTTCGCCGTGCTTGCCGGCGATGATCTCGATGAGAAGTTCTCTGCCTACTTTCCGCGCGGCCTCGAACAGGCTTTTGAGCTTCTGCTGCTGCTCGGTCTTCAGCGCCTCCGGGTCGTCGGGGTGGTAGAAGCACAGGCACTTGATGCAATGGTCGACCGGCCACTCGATCAGTTGCGAGCCGATATCCTGCGAGAATTCGAAACGAAGTGGCCGCGATCCCGGCAGTTCGACCGGCCGGCCGAGCCAGGCGAAGGAATGGCGGGCGAATTCGAACATCGCCTCGCGGCCGTATTTTTCGTCGAGCAGCATGCCGTAGCCAGCGCGGCCGGCGGCAACCTTTGCCGCCGCCTTGACCGTCAGCACCTTGAAATCATGGATGCGCGACGGGTCGGCGCCTGCCTTCGCGGCGACATCGTCGAGCTGGATACGGTGATCGCAGGCCAGCGCCATCAGCGATGGAATGTCGCGCCGGCGCGTCGTCGCCCAATGGATATGGTTGATCGCCTCGTCCTTGCGCAGCGCCAGCTGCCTGCTGCCGTTCTTCAGGAAGAACTGCAATTCCTCGAAGGTCGGATATTCCGGCGCACAGAGCAGCCGCGACACGGCGAAGGCGCCGCAGGCGTTGGCCCAGGTCGCTGCCGTCTCCAGGCTCTCGCCGCCGAGCCAGCCGCGCAAAAAACCCGACATGAAGGCATCGCCGGCGCCGAGCACATTGTAGACCTCGATCGGAAAGCCCTTGCCAACGATCCCGTCCTCGAGGTCGTCGCTGATCGGCCCGTCATAGACGATGCAGCCCATGGCGCCGCGCTTCAAGACGATCGTGGCCTTGGATAGCGAGCGGATCGTCTTCAACGCGCTCAGGCAATCATCGGCACCGGAGGCGATCATGATCTCTTCTTCGGTGCCGACGATCAGGTCGCAGTCGGGCAGCACTGTCTTCAGCTGGGCGGAGACCCGGTCGGATTTCACATAGCGCTCGAAGCCTTCGGCATGGCCTGCAAGGCCCCACAGATTAGGGCGGTAGTCGATGTCGAACACCACTTTGCCGCCCGTGGCCTTGATGGCACGGATCGCCTTGCGCTGCGCGGCGTCGCTGTTGGGCCGCGAAAAATGCGTGCCGGTGACGACGATCGCGCGTGCCGAAGCGATGAACGTCTCATCGATGTCGTCTTCCGAAAGCGCCATGTCGGCGCAGTCGGTGCGATAGAAGATCATCGGCGACACGCCCTCGTCCTCGACCGACAGCAGCACCAGCGCGGTCAGCCGGTCCGGATCGGTCCTGAGGCCGTCAACCGAAACCCCTTCGCGCGTCAACTGCTCGCGGATGAAGCGGCCCATCTGCTCGTCGCCGACGCGGGTGAGCAGCGCCGAGCGCAGGCCGAGCCTCGCCGTGCCGACCGAAATGTTGGCCGGACAGCCGCCGACCGACTTGGCAAAGGAGGTGATGTCCTCCAGGCGCGAGCCGATCTGCTGGCCATAAAGATCGACCGAGGCGCGGCCGATGGTGATGACGTCGAGCGGCGCATGTTTCGCGTCCACGGCTTCGCTCATTCGAACCTCCCATCAGCCTTGTTGTCTTGGTAACACATTGTTTGGGTAACACGCGCGAGCGGCAGCGTGGCGCCGGCAATATGAAATAATAATTCCAATCGATAGTCAATATGGAACGCGCGTTCCTTTGCCGAAAAGTAGCCTGTCAGGCCTTGTGCTTCCCGCCGGTGTCGCGCCGCTTTTCGCCGACCGCAACGGTCAGCGCCATGGCCAGCGCCATCGTCGCCGACAGCGAGCGGAAGCCGGCGAAATCGGCCTCGGCGACCTCGAACCAGACTCTGGCGAACTGGGCGAGCGGGGAAAAGGAACTGTCGGTGATCGCTACGATCGGAACGCCTTGCTCCGAGATGACGCGCGCCTCCTCAATGGTCGCCGGGGCATAAGGCGAGAAACTGATGGCGATGACGGCATCCCTGGGCGAGGCAAAGCTGATCATCTCGGCGTTGAGGCCGGCGGCTGATTCGATCAGCTGGTTGCGGATCTTGAGCTTGCCCAGCGCATAGGCGATGTAGGAGGCGACCGGATAGGAGCGGCGCTTGGCCAGCACATAAATCGTCTCCGCCTTCGCCAGCAAGGCGATGGCAGCTTCGAAATGGTCTTCGTTCAACCTGCCTGAAATATCGTTGAGCGAGGTGCTCGCCGCGGCGACGAAGCCGTCGAAAATCGCCCGGTGACCGGCGCCTTCCTCGGCCTTGGCGCGCAATGCCGCCAGTCTTTCATCATAAGACGAATTGCGCTCGCGCAGGCGCTCACGAAACACCAGTTGCAGGCTGGTGAAGCCGTCGAAGCCGAGCTGCTGGGCGAAGCGGATCAAGGTCGAAGGCTGGACGCCGGCGGAGGCGGCGATGCTGGCGGCTGTGCCGAAGGCAATATCGTCGGGATTGTCGAGCGCATAGGCGGCGATCTGCGCGATGCGCTTGGGCAGGCTCAGGCGCCGTTCCAGGATCGTCGTACGCAGCGTCTCGAAATCGCGGGGCACCCGTTCGTCCATAGTCGCTCCGCCCAGGTCCATCAGTCGATGCCGTGTGATGCCCCATCATAGCGAGCCTGTGCAAGAAGGCCATAAAAAATGAGCCATGCGTTCCATTTCTGGAAAAAATGGACTAATTCATCCACACAACCTTTCTGGCAGCGGAGACAAGGAAATGGTCGGAGTCGGTCTTATCGGCACGGGGTTCATGGGCAAGTGCCATTCCATTGCCTGGAACGCGGTCGGCACCGTCTTTCCCGACGTGGCCAAGCCAAGGCTGGTCCATCTCGGCGAGGTCGATGACGACCTTGCCAAGCGCCGGGCAGCCGAGTTCGGCTTCGCCAAGGGCTCCGGCGACTGGCGCGCCGTCGTCGATGACCCGGACGTCGATATCGTCTCGCTGACCACGCCGAACCAGTTCCACCCGGAGATGGCCATCGCCATCCTCGAAGCCGGCAAGCATCTGTGGTGCGAAAAACCGATGGCGCCGAGTTTTTCCGAGGCGCAAGCCATGGCGGCCGCGGCCAAAAAGTCCGGCAAGGTGGCCGCGCTCGGCTACAACTACATCCAGAATCCGGTCATCCGCCATATCGGTGCGCTGCTCGACGAAAAGATCATCGGTGAAGTCAATCATCTGCGCATCGAGATGGACGAGGATTTCATGGCCGACCCGGAGGCGCTGTTCTTCTGGAAGCACGAGGCGGCGTCCGGTTACGGCGCCCTCGACGATTTCGCCGTGCATCCGCTGTCGCTGGTCTCGGTGCTGTTCGGCCGCGTCGCCCGCGTCATGTGCGACATGGCAAAACCCTATGCCGATCGCCGCGTCGCATCAGGCGGGCGTCGCGCGGTCGAGACCTACGACATCGCCAGCGTGCTGATGCATCTCGAAAACGGCATTGCCGGCACGCTGCTGGTCAACCGTTCGGCCTGGGGCCGCAAGGGCCGGATCGCCATTCAGATCTTCGGCTCGAAGGGCTCGATCCTGTACGACCAGGAGCAGATGAACGAGTTCCAGCTTTACCTGACAGCCGACCGCCCGACCGAGCAAGGCTATCGCACCATCCTGGTGGCGCCGCACCACAAGCCCTACGACGCCTTCCTGCCGGCGCCCGGCCACGGCCTCGGCTTCAACGACCTCAAGATCATCGAATGCCGCGAGCTTTTGATGCGGCTGGCCGGCAAGCCGGCGCGGATCATCGATTTTGACGAAGGCCTTGAGATCGAGCGCACGGTGCATGCCATGGCGCGCTCGTTCGAGGAACAGCGCTGGGTGGCGGTGCGGTAGAGGCTGCTTCCAGCCGGCCGCCGGCCGCGCTTTCGCGGCCAACGGCGTCAGCTGTCTCAAGCGGCGCCTGGACGGCTGGCGACCAGGGCGCGTCGCGCCGATCGGCGCTGCTCGACGGCGTCGGCAAGGCCGTACAGCACCGTCTCGGTGGTCGCCCAGTCGATGCAGCCATCGGTGATGCTCTTGCCATAGATGAGCGGCTTGCCGGGCGTGACTTCCTGCCGGCCGGCGACGAGATTGCTCTCGATCATGACGCCGATGATGCGCTCGTCGCCTGCCGCGACCTGGCCCGCCACGTCGGCGGCGACCTTCGGCTGGTTCTCGGGCTTCTTGTTGCTGTTGGCGTGGCTGACATCGATCATCAACCGTGGCGCGACACCGATCCGGGCGAGTTCCGCACTGGCGGCGGCGACGCTTGCCGCGTCATAATTGGGCTGAATGCCGCCGCGAAGGATGACGTGGCAGTCCTCATTGCCGGTGGTCGTCGCGATGGCGCTGCGCCCGCCCTTCGTCACCGCCATGAAATGATGCGGCTGGGCGGCGGACTTCACCGCCTCGGCGGCGATCCGCAAATTGCCGTCGGTGCCGTTCTTGAAGCCGACCGGGCAGGACAGGCCGGATGCGAGTTCGCGATGGATCTGGCTCTCCGTCGTGCGCGCGCCGATAGCGCCCCAGGCGACGAGGTCGGCAATGTATTGCGGGGTGGCCATGTCGAGGAATTCGGTCGCCGCCGGAAGGCCAAGATTGTTGACCGCGGAGAGCACGTTGCGGGCCATCCGCAGGCCTTTGTCGATGTTGAAGCTGCCGTCGAGGTCGGGATCGTTGATCAGGCCCTTCCAGCCGACGGTCGTGCGCGGTTTCTCGAAATACACGCGCATCACGATCTCCAGCCGGTCCGACAGGCTCTCGCGCAGCGCCACCAGCCGGCTGGCATAGTCGACGGCAGCGATCGGGTCGTGGATCGAACAGGGGCCGACGACGACGACCAGCCGATCGTCGGCGCCGGTCAGCACGGCATGGATAGCGTTGCGTGACGCAGCAACGGTGCGCGTCGCCGTCAGCGTGCGCGGTATCTCCCGCATCACGTCGTCCGGCGTACTCAGCTCTCGGATTTCCTTAACCCGAAGATCATCTGTGGTGGTCAACACGGCTTTCTGCTCCTGGTTGGGAGACCTGCCGGCTGAAACAAAAAAGCCGCCAGGTCTGGCGGCTGTTCGGATGTTGTTGCTGCAATCTTCAGATCGAGCGCAATCCTCCCGCCGCCAGCGAGCTGCCGTAGCTAAAGTACCAGAACGAGGCGGTCAGGTGGATCATGCCAGCCCTATAGCCGAAGCCAGGGTGCTTGTCACGTTCAGATGACGCTACTCAGATGACGCTATTCCGGCGAAGACCCTGCAATGGTTTGGTCGTAGTCGACCAGCGAGCCGGTCATGACGCCGGACTGCGAGCTGATCATATAGCTGATCAGCCGGGCAAGCTGCGCCGGCTTCACCAACTGGCCCATCGGCTGCGCTGCCTCGACCTTTTCCAGCCAGTCGTCCGGCGCGTCGTGCCATTTCTTCTGCACGATCGCCTCGCCCTCGGTATCCATCCAGCCGGGCAGCACGGCGTTGCAGCGGATGCGATTGCTGCGATAGGCATTGGCGACATTCTTGGTCAGCGTCGCCAGTGCGCCCTTGCTCGACGAGTAGGGCGCCAGGAACGACTGGCCGCAATGCGCCGACATCGAAAGCACGTTGACGATCGAGCCAAGCGCCTTGCGGTCGAGCAGATGCGCCACCACACCCTGCATCAGGAAGAAGGGGCCGCGCACATTGGTCTGGAAGATCTGGTCAAAAAGATCCTCGGAGGTCTCAACCAGTGAGCCGCGGGCCGAGGTGGCGGCGGCGTTGACCAGCGCATTGACGGTGCCGAAATGAGCGATCGCGGTTTCGACGACCCGCTTGCAATCGGCCACCACCGAGACGTCGGCGCTGATGAAAATGGCCTCGACGCCGTCTTTCGCAAGTGCGGCGACCGCCTTATCGCCCTTCTCCCTGGAACGGCCGACCAGCGCCAGGGCGCGGCAGCCCTCGTCGGCCAGCGCCTCGGCGACGGCGAAGCCGATGCCTTGCGCGCCGCCGGTGACGATGGCGCGTGTTTGTGAATTTCGACCGGCGGAACCGTTCATCGCCTTGCTCCTGTGCTTGATGGTCAGACTGTCTTGTCGAGGCGGACGGTCTTGCCTTCCGTCGCCGATTTCAGCGCCGCGTCCGCCAGCCGCAGCGCGACGAGCCCGTCCCCACCGCTCGGCGCCGCCTTGTTGCCCGACGTCGCCGCCGCGATGAAGGCGGCGATCTCGTTGGCATAGGCGTCGAGGTAGCGGGTCATGAAGAAGTCGTGCAGCGGCGGGCGCGTATAGCCCTTTTCATTGGCCAGCTCGATCGACACCGGCCGCTGGTTCTCGGCCGCAACCATGCCTTTCGAGCCATGCACCTCGATGCGCTGGTCGTAGCCATAGGTGGCGCGTCGCGAATTGGAGATGATGCACTGCTTGCCGGAGGCGGTTTCGAGGATGACGCTGACGCTGTCGAAGTCGCCGGCCTCGCCGATCTTTTTGTCGACCAGCACCGAGGCGTGGGCGCTGACCGCCACCGGCTCCTCGCCGAGCAGGAAGCGCGCCATGTCGAAATCATGGATGGTCATGTCGCGGAAGATGCCGCCCGAGCGGCCGATGTAGTCGAGCGGCGGCGGGCCGGGATCGCGCGAGGTGATGGTCACCATCTCGACCGTGCCGATGGCGCCGTCGTCGATCGCCTTGCGCACGGCGGCGAAATGCGGATCGAAGCGGCGGTTGAAGCCGACCATCAAAGTGGCGCCGGCCTTGTCGACCACGGCCAGGCATTCTTCCACTCGGCCGGCGTCGAGGTCGATCGGCTTCTCACAGAAGATCGCCTTGCCGGCCTTGGCGAACCGCTCGATCAGATCGGCATGGGTGTCGGTCGGCGTGCAGATAATGAACGCATCGATATCCCCGGCTTTTTCGATGGCGTCGATGCTGCGCACTTCCGCGCCATAGGCCGACGCCAGATCGGTCGCCGCCTTCTCGAAGGCATCGGCAACTGCGACCAGCCTGGCCTGCGGATTGGAACCGACGGCGCGGGCGTGGACCTTGCCGATGCGGCCGGCACCGAGAAGAGCGAAGCGGAGAGGCATGGGAATTTCCTTTGAGGATTGTTCGAAAATGGAATTACGTCTTTCCTGCACCGTTCAGCGCGAGGTGCAGTAGATTTTCTTATCGCGGCAGATCGGCGACGGGTCGATGACCGCGCCGGCATCCGCCCTAGGCCGCAAGTTCGGCCTCCCCGGTCTTGGCGCCGGTGATGTATGAGACGATGTCGTTGCCGTCGGTGTCCTGCTTGCGCAGATTGGCGACGATGCGGCCGCGCCGGAAGACGACGATGCGGTCGACGAGGTCGAACACCTGGCGCATGTTGTGGCTGATCAGGATCAGCGGCTCGCCATTGGCTTTCAGCGTGCGGATGATGTTTTCGACCTGCATCGTCTCCTGCACACCAAGTGCTGCCGTCGGCTCGTCCATGATGATGAGCTTGGACGCAAAGGTAGCGGTTCTGGCGATCGCCACGCACTGACGCTGGCCGCCCGACATGTGTCGGATGGTGTTGGAAAGGTTGGGAATCTTGACCGCCGTGCGGATCAACGCTGCCTCGGTCGCCTTGCGCATGAACTTGCGATCGAGAATCGAGAAAGGCCCGAGATTGAAAAGCACCTTCTCGCGGCCGAGAAACAGGTTCGACGGCACGTCGAGATCGTCGGCAAGCGCCAGGTTCTGGAACACCGTTTCGATGCCCGCCTCGCGCGCCGCGATCGGGCCGGCGAAGTTCACTTCCTTGCCGTCGAACCAGACCTTGCCGCTGGTGCGCTGCTCGACGGCGGTGATCTGGCGCACGAAGGTCGATTTGCCGGCGCCGTTGTCACCCATGATGGCGACATGCTCGCCCTTGCGCAGTTCGAAATTCGCGCTTTCGAGCGCATGCACGCCGCCATAGTATTTGGTCAGGTTTTCGGTCTTCAGGACGATGTCTGACATGATCAAGCCCTCATTGCCCGCAGGCGCTGGCGCCACTGGTCGAGAACGACTGCGCCGATGATGATCACGCCCTTGACCATCTCCTGGTAGTAGGCGTCGAGGCGCAGGAAGGTGAAGCCGGAGATGATGACACCGAAGATCAGCGCACCGATCACCGTTCCGATGATCGAGCCGCGGCCGCCCGACAGCGAGACGCCGCCGATGACCGCCATGGCGATCGCGTCCAGTTCGTACATCACGCCCATGCCGGCCTGAGCGGTGAGGTTCTTGGAGCTCAGCACCACGGCGGCGAGCGAGGCGAGGATGCCGGCAATGACAAAGACGAGGATCTTGTGGTTCTGGACATTTATGCCGGACATGCGGGCGGCGTCCTCGTTGGAGCCGATGGCATAACAGTGCTTGCCGTACCTGGTGTATGACAGGATCAGCTGGAACAGAATCGCCAGCGATATGAAGATGATGACCGGCATTAGCCCCTTGCCGATGGCGGCGAAACTTTCGGTGGGAAACGAGATCGGCTGCCCCTTGGACCACCATTTGGCGATGCCGCGCGCCGTGACCATCATGCCGAGCGTGGCGATGAACGGCGGAATGCGCGTGTAGGCGATCAACGAGCCGTTGACCAGGCCCGCCAGCAGGCCGCAGCCGATCGCGACCAGCACCGGCACGATCACCGGCAGGTCGGTCCAGCCTTGCGCGAGGAACACCGCCTTGGGATTAGGGTTGCCGTTGACCGTCGCCACCTGGGCGAAACTCATGGCGATCATCGCCGTGGCGCCGACGATCGAACCAGAGGAAAGGTCGATGCCGCCGGAAATGATCACCTGCGTCACGCCAATGGCGATGATGCCGACGATCGACACCTGCAGGATGATGATCTGCAGGCGCGCCTCGTTGAAGATCGTATCGACATTGGGGCGGGTGTTGAACAGGAAGCTGTCGCCAAGAAAGACGCGGCCTATCAGCTCGAAGGCGCCGACCAGGATGATGAGCGCCAGGAAAACGTTGAATTCGGCAGGCCATGTCCGCTTTTTCGCATCATAGCTCAGTCCACCGACGCCATGGGTTGTCTGTGTCAACTTTTGCTTCCTCCATCAGCTGCAGTCGCCCTCCCGCCGCTTGTTTCGGCGATGAGGGAAAAGAGGGAGCGGCGCTGCTTTTTGTTCTTAAAGCGTCGGATTTCCAAAAACCGGTCCGATCCTCTGCCGCGCCGCTCCTATCGAGAACGCTCCTCTGCTCAATTCTTCTGCAGGAACTTGTCGATGTTTGCCGGCGTGACCAGCTGGAAGGGGATGTAGACCTTCTGCTCGACCGCCTCGCCCTTGGAAAGCTTGAGCGCCGCGTCCAGCGCCCCGGCGCCTTGGCCGGCCGCGTCCTGGAACACGGTGACGTCGAGATCGCCCGCCTGCATCGCGGCAAGCGCGTCCTGGGTGGCGTCCACACCGCCGACGACAACCGACTTCATGTCGATGTTGGCAGCCTTCATGGCCTGGATGGCGCCGATGGCGCTCTCGTCATTGTTGGCGATCACGCCATCGAACGGCGCGCCGGTCGACAGCCAGTTGGTCATCAGGTTCTGTGCTTCCTCGCGTTTCCAGTTCGACGTCTGCTTGTCGATGATCTTGATGAAGCTGCATTCGGGAGTGGCGATCACATCGTCGATGTCCTTGGTGCGCTGCACCGCGGCCTGGTTCGACAACTCGCCCATGATCACATAGACATTGGCTTCGGTCTTGCCGGCTTCCTTGAACAGGCGGCAGACTTCCTGGGTCTCGAGAGTGCCTGACTCAACCTCGTTCGAGGCAACGAAAGCCTGGTTGTCAGGCAGCTTGTCGACATTGACCGGCTCGCGGTTGACATAGACCAGCGGAACGTTGGCCGCAGCGGCGGCATCCGACATTGCCTGGGTGGCCGAGGTGTCGACTGGATTGACGACAATCGCGTCGACGCCCGAGGCGACGAAGTTCTTGATCTGGTCGAGTTGCTTGGCGACGTCGTTCTGCGCGTCCTCGACCTGCAGTTCGACGCCTTCCATGCCTTTGGCCTGCTCGATCATGCCGTTGCGCAGCACGGTGAGAAAATTGTCGTCGAACAGCGCCATCGACACGCCGATTTTGGCAGCGAGCGCGGACGAGCTCATCAGCGCCAGGAATGCGGCGCCCAACAGCAGCTTTTTCATTCTATTTCTCCTCCACAGAATTGGTGTCCGGCTGCACCGATCTACCCGGAATCCCCGATCTCCCAGGGAATCTCTCCCGATTGCTTCTCCGTTTCCGATGGCCATTTCCGCGTTGGCTGGAACGCCAAGCCCTCCGTTGAAACAGATGTTCCGGAACGAAAGAACCAAAATACCTAGTTGGTGAAATATTTATTCCATTCTACTGGTGGGCGTCAAGGAGATTCCGAAAGCGGCTGCCGGTTTTTTCGGACAACGCGGCTGGGGGCCGGCAAACCTTCTGCAAGAATCCATCAGGCTGATGGATCACATCACTGCCGACGCCCCGATCTAAACAGGATGTCTTGGCTGAGCCCAGATGTTCTGCCCGAGCCTAGATGTTTTCCGGCAGATAGATGTCGAAGGGCAGGAAGGTCTGGCCCGGCGCATTGGCGGCGCCTGCCTCGATGGCATGCACCATCAGCCCGACAAGCTCGCGGCATAGTGCTGCCAGCGGCGTCGAAATCACCATGGTCAGGATGTTGTCGGCGAGCGCCGCGCGCGATTCGGCGTTGATCTCGTTGCAGACGACCACCGGCATATTTGCCGGCCTGGCCGCCCGTAGCGCGGAAACCGCGCCTTCCATGCCGCCGCCAGCGACGTAGCAGCCGGCCAGATCCGGGTACCGCGCCAGAAGATCGATCATTGCATCATGGGTCACCTGGTTGGCTTCCAGGTTGACCAGCGTCTCCATCACCGTGAATTCCGGCGCATGCTCGCGGAAAAACGATCTGAAGCCGATCTCGCGCAGCTCATGGCCATGGAAGCGATGGCTGCCGACGAAAAGGGCGACCTTGCCGGGCTTCCTCGCCGCCCTGGCGATCATCCAGGCCGCGGTACGACCGACCTTGCGGTTGTCGAGGCCGACATAGCCCTCGCGGATGCCGGCTGCAAAGTCGGATAGCAGGGAGAAGACGGGTTGCCCCCTCGCCTTCAGGGTCTCGACGGCTGCCGTCAGCGTCGGATGGTCCGGACCGACAAGGGCGACTGCCCTGGATTTCGCCGCCAGCTTGCGCATCTGCGCGGCGATCTCGTCGGGGGCCAGCGAACTGGCGAAATCGATGGTTGCGACGCCGCGGAAGCGCTGCGATTGCGAAACAGCCAGTTCGATCTCCCGGGCGAAATCGCTGTAGAAAACATCATTGCCCCTCAGCAGCAGAAAGCCGAGCCGGTATTCCGGCAGTTCCTGGCGCATCCGCTGCTTGATCAGCCCGGCGGCGTGGTAGCCGATGCTGGTGGCGGCCTCATAGACGCGGCGCGCGGTTTCCTCGCGCACCGGCAGGCGATTGTTCAGCACCCGATCGACGGTGGCGACACTGACCCCCGAAATACGCGCCAGATCGGTGATGGTCGGCCGTTTTGCCATACGCTTCCTGCCTGATTGCCTGGCATAGGCTATACATCATTCTGATGGGAAATGATAGAAACTATCTTCATGATGTTGAGCCTATCACGGCTTGGCGTTATTTTAGGGCATAAGCACCTGTGGCAGAGGCATCCATTCCGACGGATGCCGACGGAGGCAGCCTCAATGGAAGCGACACTATCCGCAATGCCGTCCCGGCGAGATTACAGCCTGCTCGGCCGCGACGCGAAGCGCGCCGTCGAGACCGGGCTGGCGGCGGCCGAATGGTATCATACCGACGTGCCCCGCAAGCAGATGAAGGAGCTGATGCAGCGCTCCGATGGGCCGGCGATCCGCGACACCATCATCTGGCTCTCCGCCCTGGTCCTGAGCGGCGCCGGCGGCGCCTGGTTCTGGGGCACATGGTGGTGCGTGCCGTTCTTCTTCGTCTATGGCGTGCTCTACGGCTCTTCCACTGATTCACGCTGGCACGAATGCGGCCACGGCACCGCCTTCAGGACGCAGTGGATGAATGATGCGGTCTATCAGATCGCCTGCTTCATGATCATGCGCAACCCGGTGACCTGGCGCTGGAGCCATACGCGGCATCACACTGACACGATCATCGTCGGCCGCGATCCGGAGATCGCGGTGATGCGCCCGCCGGACCTGTTGCGCGTCGTGCTCAATTTCTTCGGCATTGTCGATGCCTGGCATGCCATGACCGACATGGTGCGCAATGCGGCCGGTATCATCAGCCCGGCGGAAAAGACCTTCATTCCCGAGCAGGAGCAGCCAAAGGCGATCCGCATTGCCCGCATCTGGACTGCGATCTATGCCGCGACAATCGCGCTGGCGCTTTATAGCGGCTCGTTCCTGCCCTTGATGCTGGTCGGTCTGCCCAGGCTTTACGGCGCCTGGCATCATGTCATGACCGGCCTGCTGCAGCATGGCGGCCTCGCCGAAAACGTCATCGATCACCGCCTCAACAGCCGCACGGTCCACATGAACCTGATCAGCCGCTTCATCTACTGGAACATGAACTACCATGTCGAGCACCACATGTTCCCGATGGTGCCCTATCACGCGCTGCCGAGGCTGCATGAGCTGATCAAGCACGACCTGCCGGCGCCGACGCCATCGATCCTGGCCGGCTATCGCGAGATGGTGCCTGCCTTCCTGCGCCAGCTGCGCAATGAAGACTATTTTCTCAAGCGCGAACTGCCGCCGACCGCCAAGCCTTATCGCGAGGAATTCCACAACGATAACGATGCTGTCGCGGCAGCAGCCGAATGATATGCGCGCCTGTGCCGGGGCATGTTGACCAAGCAAAATTCTGCCGGGAGGACCAATGAGCGACTGGGTCGAGGCCTGTGGTGCCGATGACATCGACGAAGAGGACGTGATGCGGTTCGACCATGATGGCCGCACCTTCGCCATCTATCGCAGTCCCGACGACGAATATTTCGCGACGGACGGCCTTTGCACCCATGAGAAGGTGCATCTGGCCGACGGGTTGGTGATGGACGACATCATCGAATGCCCGAAGCACAATGGCCGCTTCAACTACAAGACTGGCGCAGCCAGGGGCGCGCCGGTCTGCGTCAATCTCAGGACCTATCCGGTCAAACTCGACGCCGGCAAAATCCTCATTCAGATCGGGTGACGGTGATGGCGAAAGGAATGCTCATCATCGGCGCCGGCGAATGCGGCGGGCGGGCTGCCCTGGCGCTGCGCGATCGCGGCTATGATGGCCCGGTGACGCTGGTCGGCGACGAGCCGCATCTGCCCTATGAGCGGCCGCCGCTGTCGAAGGACGCTATGGCAGGCGATGCGCCCGTGATCAAGGCGATCGCCAGCGATGAGATCCTGGCCGAGAGATCGATAAGGCACATCCATTCGGCTCAGGCGGTGGCGATCGACCGCGCTGCGCATGGCGTGCGCCTGTCGGACGGCTCGGCGCTGCTATACGACAAGCTGCTGCTGGCGATCGGTTCTGTGCCACGCAGACTGCCAATGCCGGGCCTCGGGCCGCGTTGTGTCTATCTTCGGACCTTCAACGACGCGCTGGCCATTCGCGCCCATCTCAGCCCCGGCAACCGCATCGCCATCGTTGGCGGCGGCTTTATCGGTCTTGAGCTCGCCGCCGCGGCACGCAGACTGGGCGCCGTTGTCACCGTCATCGAGGCGCAGCCGCGCATCCTGATGCGCGGCGTGCCGGCCGAGATCGCTCAAGTCGTCCATGAAGCGCATGAAGCCGAAGGGGTCAAAATCCTGTGCGGCGACACCATAGCGGCGATTGCCGATGACGGCGCCGAGGTGCGCATCGCGCTTGCCGGCGGGCAGGACATCGTCGCCGACCTGGCGGTAATCGGCATCGGCGCTGTGCCGGTGACCGGACTTGCCGCGGAAGCGGGCCTGACGATCGACAACGGCATAGCCGTCGATGCAGAGCTTCGCACCAGCGATCCGGACATCTTTGCCGCCGGCGATTGCTGCTCGTTTCCGCTTGCCGTCTATGGCGGCCGGCGCGTGCGGCTGGAGGCCTGGCGCAACGCGCAGGAGCAAGGCGCGCTTGCGGCCAGCAACATGCTTGGCGCCGGTGAGGCCCACGCGGCGGTGCCATGGTTCTGGTCGGATCAGTACGGCCTGACCTTGCAGATATCAGGGCTGTCGGACGAGGGCAGCAAGGTCGTGCGCCGCGACCTCGACGACGGCGCCTTCATCCTGTTTCATCTGGCGCAGGACGGCAGGCTGGTCGCAGCGAGCGGCATCGGTCCGGGCAATTCTGTCGCCCGCGACATCAGGCTGGCCGAGATGCTGATCGCAAAAAGGGCAAAGCCGGCGCCTGAGGCGCTCGGTTCGCAAACGATCAAGCTGAAGTCGCTGCTGGCGGCGTGAGCCTTGGCGTGCCGATTGTTGAAAGCCGGCAGCGCAACCGCCGAAGGGGCGACGTCGGTTTCAGCTCGAAGTCCAGATCTCAACACCCGCTAAAACAGTGCGTTCAGCTCCGGCAGTTTGTCGTTGACCAGCCAGCCATAGTAATTTTCCTCGGGCAGCTTCTCCGGTTCGCCCGCGGCGCGGCGTCTGTCGTTTTCGGCCTTCAGCGCATGGGCGCGCTGCTCAGGATTGCCGACATTGTAGAGGGTCGATGTGATGCCGGGATTGCCCGATATGTCGAAGCCGGCAATGCTCTGATAGGCATCGATCGATTTCCGGATCGTCGCCGCGACATAGTCCAAGGTCAGGTCCGGATCCATGATGGTCTTGTAGACCGCGTTCGGATCGCCGACGTCGAGCTTCGGCAGGCCGGACACCTGGTGCACGAGATCGCTCATCTGCAAGGCGGTCAGCGGATTGAGCTGGCCCAGGCCAAAAGTCTGGCCGGCATAATAGGGCTGGAAGAAAGTCGCGCCGAAGCGGTCGTCGGGGAAGCTCTCACCGCCGACAGTCTTGCCGCGAAAGGAAAGGTTCCACACCTGCTCGCGGCATTCCCAGAGCTCGTAACTATCCGATTTGCCGACGCATTCCTGGAATTGCGGCCGTTTCACGAAATCGGTGATGTCCTCGCCTTCGTAGGCGAAGGACAGCTTGCTCGACAGATAGGAGATCGCCTTGACGTAGTAGGTCTGCAGCCGGTCGTAGGCGTCGACATTGTAGGTGTGCTCGCCGACGATGGCGCCGACGATATGCATAGGATCGATGCCATAGGTCGCTGCTGCCTGCTCGATCTTGCCGCGAAGACCGGCGTCGTGCTGCAGCAGCGCATAGACCTTGCGGTATTTTGACTGGAAGGTGGTGTTGGTGGCCTGGGTGCGCCGGCTTGAGGCGCCCGGTATGTTGGGCTGCTCGACATGACTGTTGCCCGGCGGCACCATCGTCGCCGCTTCGGCGGCGAACATGGCTGTCGCCAGCGTCAGCCCGAGAGTGACGAGGATCGTTTTTTTCATGCGCCGCCGCCTGCAACAACGCATGACCCTCGGAACCGATTTTCGGGGGTCATGCGCAGAACCAACTGTACAGCGTCCTTTGCGCATCCAAAAAGCTGCGCGGCGCTGGTGTTGCCGGCAAACTAGGTAAAGCTGCAACGGGAGTCGAGAGCCTCGTCGCCCGGCAAGACAAAAGCTGGCCAGATGCTTCCATTTGGCCACACGTGCCGGCTCCGCCGGTCCGACTCTTGCGGATGGATCGCCTGCTACAGGATGAATCGCGACAGATCCGTGTTTCTCGACAGATCGCCGACATGCTTCTCCACATAGGCGGCGTCGACTGTCACCGACGTGCCGTGGCGGTCCGGCGCGTCATAGGAGATCTCGTCCAGCACCCGCTCCATCACCGTCTGCAGTCGCCTGGCGCCGATGTTCTCGACGCTGGCGTTGAGATCGACGGCGATGCCGGCCAGTGAATCGATGGCGTCGTCGGTGAAGACGAGATCGACGCCCTCGGTCTTCATCAGCGCGATGTACTGCTTGATCAGGCTGGCCTCGGTCTCGGTCAGGATGCGCACGAAATCGTCCTTCTCCAGCGCACGCAGCTCGACGCGGATCGGCAGACGGCCCTGCAATTCAGGCAGCAGGTCGGATGGCTTGGCAACGTGGAACGCGCCCGATGCGATGAACAGGATGTGATCCGTCTTCACCGGTCCGTATTTGGTCGCGACCGTGGTGCCTTCGACAAGCGGCAGCAGGTCGCGCTGCACGCCTTCGCGGGAAACACCGGCGCCCATGCCGCCTTCGCGCGAGGCGATCTTGTCGATCTCGTCGAGGAAGACGATGCCGTCGTTTTCGGTCGATTCGAGCGCCCTGCGCACCACCTCGTCCTGGTCGAGCAGCTTGTCGGACTCGTCGCCGACCAGCACCGCGTAGGATTCCTTCACTGTCGTCTTGCGGGCCTTAGTCTTCTGGCCGCCCATCGCTTTCGACAGCATGTCGTTGATGTTCAACACGCCGATATTGGCGCCCGGCATGCCGGGAATCTCGAAGCCGGGCATGCCGCCAGTGCCGGTATCGCTCACTTCGATCTCGATCTCCTTGTCGTCGAGCTCGCCGTCGCGCAGCTTTTTGCGGAAACTGTCGCGCGTCGCCGGGCTCGCCGTCTTGCCGACGAGCGCTTCCAGCACGCGTTCCTCGGCATTGATATGGGCGCGCGCCTTGACGTCCTCGCGCATCTTCTCGCGCACCAGGCCGATGGCGATCTCGACCAGGTCGCGGATGATCTGCTCGACGTCGCGGCCGACATAGCCGACCTCGGTGAACTTGGTCGCCTCGACCTTGACGAACGGCGCACCGGCAAGGCGCGCCAGGCGGCGCGATATCTCGGTCTTGCCGACGCCGGTCGGGCCGATCATCAGGATGTTCTTCGGCATCACCTCTTCACGCATCTGGCCTTCGAGCTGCTGGCGGCGCCAGCGGTTGCGCAAGGCGATAGCCACGGCGCGCTTGGCGTCCTTCTGGCCGATGATGAAGCGATCGAGTTCCGAAACGATTTCGCGGGGCGAGAATGTCGTCATATCGCTAAATTCCACTTTGCCACTGCCGGATGGACTCGAACGGATGCAGCAGCATGATCACGTTGAGTGTCAGATTGTCCCTGATGATGTAGCCGACACCGAATTCGAAGATGAGAGCGAGGGTCACGATCACCCATATAGGAAGCCTGCGCGCCATCACAAATCCCAGCACCATCGCCAGCGTGTCCGCCACCGAATTGATGATGCTGTCGCCGTAATAGTCGAGCGAGATCGTGCCGGCGCGGTAGCGTTCGATGATCAACGGACTGTTCTCGAGAAGCTCCCAGCCGCCCTCGATGACGACCGCAAATGCCAGCCTGAGCCCGATCGGCGAGCGCGGGAACAGAGCCCACGCCAGCGCGTAGAACAGGAAGCCGTGGATGAGGTGCGAGAATGTGTACCAGTCGGAAATATGCTGGGAATTCTCCGAGCTCTGCACGATGCCGTGCCACAGCTTGACATAGCCGCATTCGCAGATCGGCGTTCGGCCCATGCCGTAAAGGGCTCCAGCCTGGAATATAATCAGGCCGAGGACGAGCAGAAGTCCCATCCGCCAGCTGTCTTCATAGGCCGAGATGGTCTTGTCGGCGCCGCTTGTACTCATGCTGTTACTGCCCCTCTTCGGCGCCTTATTCGGCGTCACCCTATTCGATATTGCCCTCTTGGGCGTCGCCCTCTTCGGCGTCAATTGCCATCAGCACGGCGTCGCCATATTCCGATTGCCTGCGATCGATAGCTCTTAACCCGGCCTTTTGATAGGCACGGATCGCTCGTCCGTTGGATGGATCCGGGTCGATGATGACACGCGGTGCCCCTTCCTCGAACAGCTGTTTCACGAACTGCCGGACAATTGCCGAGCCGTGGCCGCGTCCGACAAGCTCGGGCCTGCCGATCGACAGATCGATGCCGAGCGTGCCGAAAGGCTGGTCGCTGTAGGGGTGGCCGTCCTCCAGATGCGGATCGTAGCTCTGCATGTAGCCGATCGGCTCGCCGTCGAGCTCGATGATCAGCGGCTCGACGGAAATGCTGTCGATGTGCTCACGGATCTGGGCGATCTCCGTCTCGGGATCGTCCCACCACTCGGCGACATACGGCTCGGCCAGCCATGCCGCGATCATCGGCAGGTCCGCCTCCGTCACCGGTCGAAAATCATATCTATTTTCTTGTTTGGCCATGATCTCATGCGAACCGAAGGTCAGCGAAGCAAAAACCGGTTTCCACTTTTCGGGATCATGGCCAGCGGCCGGCTCAGCCGGCATCGAGGATTTCGATGACAAAATTGTTGTTGGTGTAGACGCAAATTTCGGATGCGATCTGCATCGCCTTGCGGGCGATTTCTTCGGCATCCTTGTCGGTGTCCATCAGCGCGCGCGCCGCGGCCAGCGCATAATTGCCGCCCGAGCCGATCGCCATGACGCCATGTTCGGGTTCGAGCACGTCGCCGGTGCCGGTCAGCGCCAGCGAGACCGACTTGTCGGCAACCAGCATCATCGCTTCCAGCCGGCGCAGATAGCGGTCGGTGCGCCAGTCCTTGGCGAGTTCGACGCAGGCCCGCGTCAATTGCTCCGGATATTGTTCGAGCTTGGCCTCCAGCCGCTCCAGAAGCGTGAAGGCGTCAGCGGTGGCGCCGGCGAAACCGGCAATGACATTGCCGCTTTTGCCGATTCGGCGCACCTTCTTGGCGTTGCCTTTCATGATCGTCTGGCCAAGGCTGACCTGGCCATCACCGGCGATCACCACCTTGCCGCCCCTGCGCACGGTCAGGATCGTCGTGGCGTGCATGGTCAGTTCGTTCGACATCTCTGCTCCGATCAGCACCGGTCCCGACAAGGCGATTTGGCGCATTACGAGTGACTTGATCGACCATATGTATGCATAGGTCCGATGATTGCCAACCGGTCATCGGCCAGGCTCGATACTGCTTGGCACGGCAACTGGCAATCGCCGGATCATGCTGCTAGAAGGCTCTCGTTTTCAAGCATGTGGACGCTTGGAACGCCTGAACTCTGGACAAGGATGAACATGCCGCCCCGTTCCGCCAATGCAAGCCGCAAGACCAAGGAAACCGACATCTCCGTATCGGTCCAGGTCGACGGCTCCGGAAAATCCGATATTTCGACGGGCGTCGGCTTCTTTGATCACATGCTGGACCAGCTGTCGCGCCATTCGCTGATCGACATGACGGTCAAGGCCAAGGGCGACCTGCACATAGACGATCACCACACGGTCGAGGACACCGGCATCGCGCTCGGTCAGGCGCTGGCCAAGGCACTAGGCGAGCGGCGCGGCATCATGCGCTATGCCTCGATCGATCTCGCCATGGACGAGACGCTGACGCGCGCGGCGATCGACGTTTCCGGCCGTCCTTTCCTTGTCTGGAACGTTGTGTTCTCGTCGCCGAAGATCGGCACGTTCGACACCGAACTGGTGCGCGAATTCTTCCAGGCTCTGGCGCAAAATGCCGGCATCACGCTGCATGTCACCAACCACTATGGCGCCAACAATCACCACATCGCCGAGACCTGCTTCAAGGCGGTGGCGCGTGCGCTGCGTTTCGCGCTTGAAAGCGACCCGCGCCAGCCTGACGCGGTTCCTTCCACCAAGGGATCTCTGAAGGGATAGGCCATGGCCGTCTATGTCGTGATGGAACCGCCGGGCCGCGGCGAAAAGCCTGACACAACGGCCTTTGTCCGTGATGGGTTTTCCTGGCTTGGCTTCCTCGTGCCGCCGCTATGGCTGCTCTGGCACCGGTTGTGGATCGAGGCAGCACTGGCGTTTGTCGGCATGGCTCTGCTTTCGATGCTTGCCGAAGGTCTGAGCCTTGGGCTGGCCGGCCGGCTGCTGTCGCTGCTGGTATCGCTCTATGTCGGGCTGGAAGGGCAGGCGTTGCGGATCGCCGCACTGCGCCGTCGTGGCTGGCACGAATGGGGCGTCGTCGAGGCCGACAGGCTCGACGATGCCGATACGCGCTATGTGCTGGAAGCCGAAGCGCATGCGGACGAGCAGGCGCCGGTGCCGCGCATCGTTCCGGACGCTGCCCATGCCCGGCCGGCGCAGACGGGAATGGTGCTTGGACTGACGCACACGCCGGGAAGACCCTGACATGCGGGTCGCGATCATCGATTATGGCTCGGGCAACCTGCGCTCGGCTACCAAGGCCTTCGAGCGCGCCGCGCACGAAGCCGGTATCGCCGCCGCCATCGACCTGACCGCCGATGCCGAGCGTGTCAGAACCGCCGACCGCATCGTCCTGCCCGGCGTCGGCGCCTATGCCGATTGCGCGGCCGGGCTGCGCGCTGTGGCCGGCATGTGGGAGGCGGTCGAGGAGGTCGCGATCGTCAAGCGGCGGCCGTTCCTCGGCATCTGCGTCGGCATGCAGCTGATGTCGGAGCGGGGCCTGGAAAAGACTGTCACGACAGGCTTTGGCTGGATCGCCGGCGACGTCAAGGAGATCACCCCGGCCGATCCTGCGCTAAAAATCCCGCAGATCGGCTGGAACACGATCGAGCTCACGCGCAAGCATCCGCTGTTTTCCGGCATTCCGACCGGCAGCAAGGGATTGCACGCCTATTTCGTTCATTCCTACCATCTCGACGCGCAGAAGCCGGACGAGGTGCTGGCGATTGCCGACTATGGTGGCCCGGTTACAGCTGCTGTTATCAGCGACAATCTCGCCGGCACGCAGTTTCATCCCGAAAAGAGCCAGGCGCTTGGCCTGGCGCTGATCACCAATTTCCTGCGCTGGAGGCCCTAAGAAAATGAGCAAGAAAGGCTACTGGATGGCGATGGTCGATGTCCGCGATCCCGAGGGCTACAAGCAGTATATCGAGGCGAACGCGGCGGCTTTTGCGAAATATGGCGCGAAGTTTCCCGTGCGGGCGGGGCGTTATGCGAACCCGGAAGGGCCGACAGGCAACCGCCACGTCCTGGTCGAGTTCGAGTCCTACGACAAGGCGATAGAATGCTACGAATCGCCTGAATACCGGGAGGCTTTGAAGTACAGGCTTGCTGCCTCGACCGGCCATTTCGTCATTGTTGAAGGCGCGTGAGCGGTGATCCTGTTCCCGGCCATCGACCTCAAGGACGGCAAGTGCGTCCGCCTGAAGCACGGCGATATGGCGACCGCAACGATTTACAACGACGACCCGGCCGCGCAGGCCAGGGCTTTCGAGCAACAAGGCTTTGAATGGCTGCATGTCGTCGACCTCAACGGCGCCTTCAAGGGCCAGAGCGTCAACGGCGCGGCGGTCGGCGCCATTCTCAAGGCAACGAAGAACCCGGTGCAGCTCGGCGGCGGCATCCGCACCCTGGCGCAGGTCGAGGACTGGCTCGATCGCGGCCTGGTCCGCATCATTCTCGGCACGGTGGCGGTGCGCGATCCGGATCTGGTCAGGCAGGCCTGCAAGGCATTCCCGGGCAAGATCGCCGTCGGCATCGACGCCAAGGGCGGCAAGGTGGCGGTCGAGGGTTGGGCCGAGGCTTCTAGTCTCGGCGTCATCGAACTGGCCAAGAAGTTCGAGGGCGCCGGCGTTGCCGCCATCATCTACACCGACATCGACCGCGACGGTGTGCTGACCGGCATCAACTGGGACGCCACCATCGATCTTGCCGACGCCGTGTCTATCCCGGTCATCGCCTCCGGCGGGCTGGCCTCGATCGCCGACATCGTGCGCATGACAATGCCCGATGCGCAAAAGCTCGAAGGCGCCATCTCAGGGCGTGCACTTTATGACGGACGTATCGACCCGGCCGAGGCATTGGCGATCCTGGCGGCCGGACCGGAGAAGGCGAGGGCGCGATGAAACTCTCGATCATCCTCGCACCCTATGACAGTGGCCTTTACCATGCCGGCTTTGGCCAGGGCCCCGACGCCATCATTGCCGGCGGCCTTGTCGATGAACTTGCCTTGCGCGGCCATGATGTCGTCGTCGAGGACATCGGCGAGGTCGGCGATGCCCAGAGACGCGAAATCGCGACAGGTTTCGCGGTTTGTCGGGCAGTCGCCACCAAGGTCGACATGGCGCGCGACGATGAGCGTTTTCCCATCGTGCTCGCCGGAAATTGCCTGACCGCCGCCGGTGCGGTGGCCGGCGACGCAGCTGATTCGATCATCTGGATCGATCAGCATGGCGATCTCAACACGCCCGAGACGTCGGCCTACGGCTTTCTCGACGGCATGGCGCTGGCGACGACGCTGGGGCTCTGCTGGCGGCCGATGACGTCAGCCATTCCCGGCTTCCAGGCGATCGACCCGTCGCGCTGCATGCTGGTCGACGCGCGCGACCTCGATCCAGATGAAAGGCGGCTTCTCGAGACGTTGCCGATCATTCGCGCCCAGTGGACCGATGCACTCGACAATGTCGGAAAGCTCAAGGCGGCCGGCGCGGCCCAAGCGCATTTGCATCTTGATCTGGATGTTCACGATCCGGATGTGCTGCAAGTGAACCGCTATGCGCTGCCGGGAGGTCCAAATCCGGAACAGCTGCGGCAACTGGTTTGCGGGCTGGCCAAGTCGATCCCGATCGTCGGCATCACCCTGTCCGCCTACGATCCTGCCTTTGACGCCAAAGGCGAGGTTCCGCCTGTCGTTGGGCAATTGCTTGGCGATTTTCTTGCCGCGCATGCGAGGATCTGATGCTGAAGGCCCGCGTCATCCCCTGTCTCGACGTCAAGAACGGCCGTGTCGTCAAAGGCGTCAATTTCGTCGACCTGATCGATGCCGGCGATCCGGTCGAAGCGGCCAAGGCCTATGATGCCGCCGGCGCCGACGAGCTCTGCTTCCTCGACATCACCGCCTCGTCCGAAAATCGCGAGACCATCTTCGACATCGTCGCCCGCACCGCCGAGCAATGCTTCATGCCGCTGACCGTCGGCGGCGGCGTGCGCCAGGTCGCCGACATAAGAAAGCTGCTTTTGGCCGGCGCCGACAAAGTGTCGATCAACACGGCGGCGGTGAGGAATCCCGATTTCATCGCCGAGGCGGCCGACAAGTTCGGCAACCAGTGCATCGTCGTCGCCATCGATGCCAAGATAGTGTCAGGCGAAGGCGAGGCCGACCGCTGGGAGATTTTCACCCATGGCGGCCGCGAGAAGACCGGCATCGACGCGGTCGAATTCGCTCAGCAGATGGTCGATCGCGGCGCCGGCGAGATTCTGCTGACGTCGATGGACCGCGACGGCACCAAGGCCGGCTACGATATCGCGCTCACCCGCGCGGTCGCCGACGCGGTGCGTGCGCCGGTCATCGCCTCCGGCGGCGTCGGCACGCTCGATCACCTGGTCGAGGGCATTCGCGACGGCCATGCCGGCGCGGTGCTGGCGGCATCGATTTTCCATTTCGGCACGTACAGCATTGCTGAAGCCAAGTCGCACATGGCCCGAGCCGGCCTGCCGATGCGACTGGACTCGCCAGGGGATCGGCTCTAAAGCATGATCCCGAACCGAAGGTCCGTGCGCCAGCCAAAAGGGGGAACCGGTTTCGGAAAAGATCATGCTTAAACAAGCAGATAGATGGCGCCATGGCTGAGTTTTCGCTCTCCGATCTGGAGACAATCATCAGGGAACGCGCGCATTCCGGCGATCCGGATTCGTGGACGGCAAAGCTGTTCGCGCGCGGCATCGACAAGGCGGCGCAGAAGCTCGGCGAAGAGGCGGTCGAAACGGTGATCGCGGCCGTTGGCGGTGACAGGCAGGCCCTCGTTTCGGAAAGCGCCGATCTCATCTATCATTGGCTTGTCGTTCTAGGCGTCGCCGGCGTTCCGCTTGCCGATGTCCTGACCGAACTCGAGCGCCGCACCGGTCGTTCGGGCATCGCCGAAAGGGCGTCTCGGCAGGACCGGGGCTGATCGCTGCGGAGGGCAGGAAACTCGATGGACCAGCTCGCCCCCACCGAGAAATATTCGCCATTTCGTTTTTTCTCGGCGGAGCAATGGTCGCAGTTCCGCGCCGATACGCCGATGACGCTCGGCGAGGACGAGGTCCGTCGCCTGCGTTCACTCAACGACCCGGTCGACCTCGAAGAGGTCAAGCGCATCTATCTTTCGCTGTCGCGGCTGTTGTCGGCCCATGTCGAGGCGAGCCAGCTTCTGTTCAGGCAGCGCCAGGCCTTCTTCAACGCGATGGATGTCGTCAAAACGCCCTTCATCATCGGCATTGCCGGCTCTGTCGCGGTCGGCAAATCGACCACGGCGCGCGTCCTCAAGGAATTGCTGGCGCGCTGGCCGTCGAGCCCCAAGGTCGATCTGATCACCACCGACGGCTTCCTGCTTCCCAACGAAATCCTGCGCCGCAACAATCTGATGGAGCGCAAGGGCTTTCCCGACAGCTACGATGTCGGCGCCCTGCTGCGTTTCCTGTCGGGCATCAAATCGGCGCAGCGCAATGTCCGCGCGCCAGTCTATTCGCACCTGACCTACGACGTCGTTCCCGGCGAGTTCCAGACCATCGACCGGCCGGACATATTGATCTTCGAAGGCATCAACGTCCTTCAGCCCGGCAAGCTGCCAAAGGACGGCAAGATCGTGCCTTTCCTGTCGGATTTCTTCGACTTCGCCATCTATATCGATGCCGAAGAGGAGCTGATCCATCAATGGTACATCGCCCGCTTCATGCGGCTGCGCGAGACTGCCTTCCGCGATCCGGACTCCTTCTTCCACCGCTATTCGCAACTTTCGCAAGCAGCGGCCCGCGCCATCGCCGAAGGCCTGTGGGCCAACATCAACCTGAAGAATCTGCGCGAGAACATCCTGCCGACGCGAGCCCGCGCCGATCTCATCCTGCGCAAGGGCGCCAATCATCTGGTCGAGGAAGTGGCGCTCAGGAAGCTGTAACGAAGCGGTTAACGGCGCTTTAATGCATGTCGCGCAAAAGTGTGCAGCGGTTTTGCGATAACGACATGCATAAAACAATAACCTGAAGCGCGTCGCATGAGGCCGGTCAAACGCGACGCGCTTTAGGCAGTGCCCGCTATCGTTCAATCGCAAGTTCCAGAGCATTTGTCGGGAGCAGCCGGTGATCAATATGCCTGCATTGCGCCGGCCTGACATTTCCGCCTGGCGCGGAACGCTCCGCGCCGGCTTCTCAAATTCGCCTCGGTAGGACTTGCGGCCACAGTCCTCTATGCGCTTTGCGCCTGCCTCTTCACCAGTGCCGGGTCAAGCGACCTGTCACCGGCCACAGCCTCCGTCGCCGCCTATGCGGTCGCGTCAATCTTTTCCGGTCGCTCAGTCGCGGGCCTCGGCCGTGACACGAAGCGGGTGCCGGTTTTGGGAAAATCCGATGCCTGAAAAGAGTGATGAGCGGCGATACGGCTCGACTTGAAAGTCCGCGCTTTTGCGCGACAGCATTAGCCAGGATAGGTCACCCGCCGCAGCGTCAGATTGATCCGGCCGCCATTCCTGAGCAGTGCCGAGGTCGACGGATAGATACGGTCGACGCCGTGGAAACAGAGGCGGCCTTCGCCGCCAAGCACGACGACGTCGCCGCTTTTCAGCCTGAACGATTTGGTGCCGCCTTCGCGCGTGCTCTGGCCGACCCTGAACAGGCAATCGTCGCCCAGTGAAACGGAGACGACCGGCGCAGAGAAATCGATCTCGTCGCGGTCCTGATGAAGGCCCATCTTCGCGTCGGGCGAATAGAAATTGACCAGGCAAGCCTCCGGCGGATGGGGATAGGCAGACACCTCGCGCCACAGCTCCAGCAGCACGTCCGGGATCGGCGGCCAGGGCGTCCCGGTCACCGGGTGCGTCGGCTGGTAGCGATAGCCGTTCTGCTTGTCGGTGACCCAGCCAAGCGAACCGCAATTGGTCATGCGCACGCTCATCTCCTTGCCGGTGCGCGGCATCGCCGGCACGAACAGCGGCGCTTCCTGCACGACCTGCCTCACATCCTCGACCAGCGCTTCCTGCACGGCGCGGGACAGATAGAGGGGCATGTGGCGGACGCCTTTGGGCAGAACGAGCATGGTCGCTTGATCCGTTGGTCTGCAAACGACCAGAATGCCACCATCAAACGAAAACGGCGACCCGAAAGCCGCCGCCATTGTCGATTGCTGTTGCTGATCTGGGTCGATCTGGTCAGGCCTGATCGAGATCCGGGATGCGCAGAACCTGCCCCGGATAGATCTTGTCCGGGTCGGTCAGCATCGGCTTGTTGGCCTCGAAGATGATCGTGTTCTTCGTACCCTTGCCCTTGCCATAGCTCTTTTCGGCAATCTTCCAGAGATTGTCGCCTTTCTTGACCGTGTAGAAGGTCGGTTGCCTGGCCGGGGCTGCGGGCGTGCCGGCCTCGGGTGCGGCGACCTGCAATTCATCCGCCTGCACCTTGGACACGCCGAGCGTGTTGCCGACGGCGATGATGGCTTTTTCGAAGATCGACTGATCCTTGACCACGCCTTTCAGCACAGCCGTATCGCCCTTGACGTCGACTTCCACATTGTCGGTGCCGAGCGCGTGCGAATCGAGTTCCTTCTTCAGCGTATCGGCGGTCGGCTCCGGCTCATCGTCGCCGAAGCCGAGCTTCTTGCCGACGCCCTTGACGAAATCAAACATGCCCATCTGCGGTCTCCTTGCTGTGACGAATACCGAACTTGCCACCTGCAACCTCGAATTGGAAGCGGTCTCGACCGCGATCGACGTCGCGCCTGCCGCATCGGCCCAGAACTCTGAATCTATCCCCGGAAAAGCACCATGCGTGGCTGCCAGAGCGCGCACCCTTTGCGTCCGGGTGGACGCGCATCAATCGTCGTCCACCCGACCGCGCAGCTTCTTGATCGTGCCGCGCCCAGCCTTGGTCTTCAGCCGCCTTTCGACCGCGCCTTTCGACGGCCTTGTCTTCTTGCGCGGCGGCGGCGGCGGTTCGGCGGCCCTGGCGACCAGTTCGGCAAGCCGCGCCCGGGCGTCCGCCCGGTTCTGCTCTTGCGTGCGGAAGCGTCCGGCCTCAATGACGATGACGCCGTCCTTGGTGGCGCGCTGGCCGGCCAGCTTAATGGTTCGCTCGCGGACGCGCTCCGACAGGCCCGGCGCATTCGCCGCATCGAAGCGCAATTGCACCGCCGTCGCCACCTTGTTGACGTTCTGGCCGCCGGGGCCGGACGAGCGGATGAAGTCCTCGTGCAGGTCATCCGGATGGATTACCGCATCGTCGGCAATGATGATCTTGTCGTCGGCGTTCATGCCGCAGTCATGGCGCGGCGAACGAAAAAAGAAAAGGCCCGGGTCGGGCCTTCCCCCGGGTCGGGCCTTCCCGATCCCGGTCCCGGGTCGGGCGTTCCCGAACCCGGTCCGGGGCCTCGAGACGCAGCGGCGGCTATTCCGCGGCTTCGCGCATGCGCGGCGCGGCGCCGAGCACGATGGCGTCGACATGCGGTTCGAATTTTTCGAAATTGACGGCGAACATGCCGACCAGCCTCGCCGCCTGCAGGTCATAGGCTGAGGTATCGGCCCATGTCGATCTTGGATCGAGAATGGCACGGTCGACGCCCGCGACCGCCACCGGCACCTCGAAACCAAAATTGGCGTCGGTCCGGTAATCGGCCCCTTTCAGCGAGCCGTCGAGCGCCGCGGCGAGCAGCGCCCGCGTCGCCTTGATCGGCATCCGCTTGCCGGTGCCGTAGGCGCCGCCGGTCCAGCCGGTGTTGACCAGCCAGCAATCGACACCGTGATGGGCGATCAGCTCGCGCAGCAGATTGCCGTATTCCGACGGATGGCGCGGCATGAACGGTGCGCCGAAACAGGTCGAAAACGTCGCTTCGGGTTCGGTGACGCCCTTTTCGGTCCCTGCCACCTTGGCGGTGTAGCCGGAGAGGAAATGATACATCGCCTGCGCCGGGGTCAGCCGGGCAATCGGCGGCATCACGCCAAATGCGTCGGCGGTCAGCATGATGATGTTTTTCGGGTGAGCGGCGCGGCCGGTCTTGCTGGCGTTGGGGATGAAGTGGAGCGGGTAGGCGCAGCGCGTGTTTTCAGTGAGATTGCCGTCGTTGAAATCCGGCACGCGGCTCGCGTCGAGCACCACATTCTCCAGCACCGTGCCGAAGCGCTGGGTGGTGGCGAAGATCTCCGGCTCGGCTTCGGCCGAGAGCTTTATCGTCTTGGCATAGCAGCCGCCTTCGAAGTTGAAGATGCCATGCGGACCCCAGCCGTGCTCGTCGTCGCCGACCAGCGTGCGCGACGGATCGGCCGACAGCGTCGTCTTGCCGGTTCCCGAGAGGCCGAAGAAGATGGCCGCGTCTCCGCCGGCGCCTTCATTGGCCGAGCAATGCATCGGCATCACGCCCTTCGCCGGCAACAGGTAGTTGAGCACGGTGAACACCGATTTTTTCATTTCGCCGGCATAGGAGGTGCCGCCGATCAGCACGATCATGCGCGTCAGATCGACGGCGATCACCGTTCCGGTTCGGGTGCCGTGGCGGACGGGATCGGCACGGAACGACGGCAGGTCGATGATCGTCAGGTCGGGCACAAAATGCTCGAGCTCGGCGGCTTCCGGGCGAATGAGCAGATTGCGGATGAACAAGGAGTGCCAGGCAAGCTCGGTGACGACCCGGGTGGTCAGCTTCAAGTCCTCATCGGCGCCGCCGACCAGGTCCTGCACATAAAGATCCTTGTCCGCCGCATGGGCGCGAAAATCGGCGAGCAGCGTGTCGAACTGGGCCGGCGAAATCGACTTGTTGTTGTCCCACCATACATGCGGCCCGGTGGTCTCGTCGCGCACGACGAATTTGTCCTTGGGCGAACGGCCGGTGTGCTGCCCGGTCTCGGCGACCAGCGCGCCATGCGCGGTAAGCCGGGCCTCGCCGCGGCGGATCGCTTCCTCGTAAAGGACGGCCTCGCCGAAATTATAGCGCACCGCGCCGGTGGTTTTCAGGCCGATCCGGTCGATCGCCCATGCGGGATTGCGTTTGCCGGCTTCCGACATAAGGGGTTCCTTCTTCGATTACAGCATCCTGGCCGGCGAACTTCCGGAGCCCCCAACGACGGAGACTGTAACGGTCAGAACCAGAAAAGCCAAATGATATCAAATATTTAATCGATTTAAATATTTTGAAAGTTGTTTAAATCGTTTATATGTGCGAAAAATCAGGCGGGTGCCCAAAGGATTGGCGGTCTTTATCGGTCCAATCCATGTTGAGGTGAGATTGTGGCCGCCGGCATGCCGCTCGTGACAGCGGACGAAGCCTGTGCCACATTTTGTACCTAATTTGTCCTGCAAAAGCCCCTTCTCGACCAAAGAAGGGACAGCTCATGAGGGAGCCACTTGAAATGGCAACAATCGCGCTTGTCGACGACGACCGCAACATTCTGACTTCGGTGTCGATCGCCCTCGAATCGGAGGGGTATCGCGTCGAAACCTATACGGATGGGGCGTCGGCGCTGGAAGGTCTGGCGGCGCGCCCGCCGAATCTCGCCATCCTCGACATCAAGATGCCGCGCATGGACGGCATGGAGCTTCTGCGCCGGATGCGCCAGAAATCCGACCTGCCGGTGATCTTCCTGACGTCCAAGGACGACGAGATCGATGAGCTTTTCGGCCTCAAGATGGGCGCCGACGACTTTATCCGCAAACCCTTCTCGCAGCGTCTTCTGGTCGAGCGGGTTCGCGCCGTGCTGCGCCGTGCCAGCGCCCGCGAGGCGTCGGCCAAGACGCCCAACCAGCAGGCCCGTTCGCTTGAGCGCGGCCAGCTTGTCATGGACCAGGAGCGCCACACCTGCACCTGGAAGGGCGAGCCGGTGACGCTTACCGTCACCGAATTCCTGATCCTGCATTCTCTGGCCCAACGCCCCGGTGTGGTAAAAAGCCGTGATGCGCTGATGGATTCGGCCTATGATGAGCAGGTCTATGTCGATGACCGCACCATCGACAGTCACATCAAGCGGCTTCGCAAGAAGTTCAAGGCCGTCGATGATGACTTCGAGATGATCGAAACCCTTTACGGAGTCGGATATCGATTCCGCGAAGCATGAATTGATGCATGTCGCCAAAAGTGGTCCCGGCTCTGGGACACCGACATGCTCAAAACTTAATGCATGTCGCCCAAAAGTGGTCCCGGTTTTGGGACACCGACATGCATAAAAACCAGGACTGAGCGGGGGCTGCTATTCGATGGCAGTGGACGTAGAGCGAGTGAGACGGACGGGCGCCCGGCGCCCGTCGCGGATTCTGCCCGCATTCCTGTCGAGGATCACGGTGCCGATGCGCCGCTTCCTCGGCCACCATATCTTTTCCAGCCTGACGCGGCGCATTCTCTTCCTCAACCTCGCCGGCCTGGCCGTCCTGGTCACCGGCATCCTCTACCTCAACACGTTTCGCGACGGGCTGATCGATGCCCGCGTCGAGAGCCTGATGACACAGGGCGAGATCATTGCCGGCGCGATCGCGGCATCGGCGACGGTCGAGACCGATTCGATCAGCATCGATCCGGAAAAGCTGCTTGAACTGCAGGCCGGCGAAAGCCTGGGCCCCGGCTCCGACCAGCTCGACAATCTGGACTTTCCGATCAATCCGGAGCGCGTCGCGCCGGTGCTCAGGCGGTTGATTTCGCCGACGCGGACGCGCGCCCGGATCTATGACCGCGACGCCAATCTGCTGCTCGATTCGCGCCACCTCTATTCGCGCGGCCAGATCCTTCGCTACGATCTGCCGCCGACCGACAAGGAAGAGCCCGATCTTCTCGAGCGAATCCAGAAATTCGTCTTCGACTTCTTCCGCAACACCGCGCTGCCGGTCTACCATGAGCAGCCGGGCGGCAACGGCGCCGCATTTCCGGAGGTGGTCAAGGCGCTTACCGGCAGCCCGTCGACCCTCGTCCGGATCTCCGAACAGGGCGAGCAGATTGTTTCGGTCGCCGTGCCGATCCAGCGCTTCCGCGCCGTCCTCGGCGTGCTGATGCTGTCGACGGAAGGCGGCGACATCGACAAGATCGTCGCGGCCGAGCGCAAGGCGATCCTGCGCGTCTTCGGCATCGCCGCCCTTGTCACCGCCATCCTGTCGATGCTGCTTGCTTCGACCATCGCCAACCCGCTGCGCCGGCTGTCGGCGGCGGCGGTCAGGGTGCGGCGCGGCGTCAAGAATCGCGAGGAAATCCCGGACTTCTCCGATCGGCAGGACGAGATCGGCAATCTGTCGATCGCCGTGCGCGACATGACCAATGCGCTCTACGCCCGCATCGAGGCGATCGAAAGTTTCGCGGCTGACGTCTCGCACGAATTGAAGAACCCGCTGACCTCGCTGCGCAGCGCGGTAGAAACCCTGCCTCTGGCTAAGAACGAGGCGTCGCGCGCCCGGCTGATGGAGATCATCCAGCACGACGTCAGGCGGCTGGACCGTCTCATCACCGACATTTCCGATGCCTCCCGTCTTGACGCCGAACTCGCGCGGGAAGACGCAGGAACCGTGGATCTCAAGAAATTCATCACGGATCTGGTCGACGTTTCGCGCACGGCCACGCGCAACAAGAAGACAGTCGACATCGAGTTCAAGGTCGCCAAACTGCCGCAGGGCGTCAAAGGCTACTTCGTCGCCGGCCATGATCTGAGGATCGGCCAGGTCATCACCAATCTGATCGAGAATGCCCGCTCCTTCGTTCCTGAGGAGCGCGGCCACATCGCCATATCGCTGGCGCGCGCCGGCAAGGTCAACATCATCACCGTCGACGACAACGGTCCCGGTATAAGGGCCGACAACATCGACCGCATCTTCGAACGCTTCTACACCGATCGGCCGGCCGGCGAGGCGTTCGGCCAGAACTCGGGTCTCGGCCTGTCGATCAGCAGGCAGATCGTCGAAGCCCATGGCGGCACGCTGACCGCCGAGAACATCCCGGGCACCAAACCCGGCGAGATCAAGGGCGCGCGCTTCGTCGTCACACTGCCGGCCGAAGGCTGATCTGTGCGCGCTGAAAACATTCATGGAACGGCGCTGCTGATCGGCGAGCGCGGCGTCCTCATCACCGGACCGTCCGGCGCCGGCAAGACGACGCTGGCGCTGACACTCCTGGATCATTGCCGCGCGCGCGGGCTGTTTTCGCGGCTTATCGGCGACGACAGGCTGCTCGCCGCGGCCCACGCCGGGCGGCTGGTCTGTCGCGTGCCGGCGACCATCGCCGGACTCGCCGAAGTGCCTGGGTTCATGCCGCGCCCGCTGCCGTTCGAGCCGGGTGGAGTGATCGACCTGCATGTCCGGCTGGTGCCGAAGGCAGAAATGGCCCGTTTCCAGGAGGAAATCAGCGAGCCAGTGGCAGGCTGTCCGGTGCCGCGTATCGACCTTGCCGAGCGCAACGCCGCCACGGCCTTGCCGGCGGTGATGGCGCGGCTGTCGATCGCGCCCTTTTTATGATCCGGTTCCGGTTTTTTGCTGCAATGCGTCAAAATGGCCTGTGCCTGTGCAATTTTGGGCTTGTCAACGCGCCTCGCGTCGACAAGATAGCGCTCCCGCCGCCTGGAATGGCCGGCGAGCATAAAATGCGGCTGTGAAGCGGCGATGACGGGAGCCACCAAAGAATGATCGGACTCGTGCTTGTAACGCACGGTCAACTGGCCGCCGAGTTCCGCCATGCCGTGGAACATGTCGTCGGGCCACAAGACAATTTCGAGACCGTGGCGATCGGCGCCGACGACGATATGGAGCAGCGCCGCAGCGACATCATCGACGCCGTTGCCCGTGTCGACACGGGAGCAGGCGTCATCGTCTTGACTGACATGTTCGGCGGCACGCCTTCCAATCTTGCAATTTCGGTGATGGAATCCGGTCGTACCGAGGTCATTGCCGGCATGAACCTGCCGATGCTGATCAAGCTGTCCAGCATTCGCAAGGGCGACAATATGAGCGCAGCGCTGGACGAGGCGCAGGCGGCCGGCCGCAAATACATCAATGTCGCCAGCCAGCTTCTGAGCAGCAAATGAGCGCGCTGTCGGCCAACAAGGGTGACATCGTCCGGGAATTTCCAATCGTCAACCAGCGTGGCCTGCATGCCCGCGCCTCGGCAAAATTCGTTCAGGTCGCCAGCGGTTTCGACGCCTCCGTCCAGGTCGAGAAGGACGGCGTCACGGTTGGTGGCACCTCGATCATGGGCCTCATGATGCTGGCGGCAAGCCCCGGCTATTCGATCCGCGTCACCGCCAGCGGCCCGGAGGCCGAGCAGGTGATCGACGCGCTGGAGCAACTGGTCGCCTCCCGCTTCGGCGAAGAGTCCTGACGCCTGGAGCGCGTCGCGGCTGAACCCGATTTCGCGCCGGCGCGCCTTCGAAGACATGCACGGATAAAGATTTCTTTATATCCCATTGTCGTCCGACCGACGATCTGCTAGTCAGGCCGGCAACCCGCGCCCTTCGACCCGCCTTCCGGCGCGGGCGCATCCCGAAGACAATTCTTGATCGGAGCACTGCCATGACGGGTAGCAATGACTATGTGGTCGCCGACATCTCGCTTGCCGGCTGGGGCCGCAAGGAGATCGAGATCGCCGAAACCGAAATGCCGGGCCTGATGGCCTGTCGCGAAGAATTCGGCAAGGCGCAGCCGCTCAAGGGCGCGCGCATCACCGGCTCGCTGCACATGACCATCCAGACGGCGGTGCTGATCGAAACGCTGAAGGCGCTCGGCGCCGAAATCCGCTGGGCCTCCTGCAACATCTTCTCGACCCAGGACCATGCGGCCGCGGCCATCGCCGAGGCCGGCATTCCGGTCTTCGCCGTCAAGGGCGAGTCGCTCGAGGACTACTGGGTCTACACCGACAAGATATTCCAGTGGGCCGATGGCGGCACCTCCAACATGATCCTCGACGATGGCGGCGACGCCACCATGTACATCCTGATCGGCGCGCGCGCCGAAGCCGGCGAGGATGTGCTCTCCAATCCGGGCAGCGAGGAGGAAGAAATCCTGTTTGCCCAGATCAAGAAGCGTATGGCGGCATCGCCCGGGTTCTTCGCCAAGCAGAAGGAAGCGATCCGCGGCGTCACCGAAGAGACCACCACCGGCGTCAACCGGCTCTATCAGTTGCAGAAGAAGGGCCTGCTGCCGTTCCCGGCGATCAACGTCAACGATAGCGTGACCAAGTCGAAATTCGACAATAAATATGGCTGCAAGGAATCGCTGGTCGACGGCATTCGCCGCGGCACCGACACGATGATGGCCGGCAAGGTTGCGGTCGTCTGCGGCTATGGCGACGTCGGCAAGGGCTCTTCGGCGTCGCTCAAGGGCGCCGGCGCCCGCGTCAAGGTCACCGAGGTCGATCCGATCTGCGCATTGCAGGCGGCAATGGATGGCTTCGAAGTCGTCACCCTCGAAGATGCCGCCCCGACCGCCGACATCATCATCACCACCACCGGCAACAAGGATGTCGTCACCATCGACCATATGCGGGCGATGAAGGACATGGTGATCGTCGGCAATATCGGCCACTTCGACAACGAGATCCAGGTGGCGTCGCTGCGCAATCTGAAGTGGACCAACATCAAGCCGCAGGTCGACATGATCACCTTCCCGGACGGCAAGCGGATGATCCTTTTGTCGGAAGGCCGCCTGCTCAATCTCGGCAACGCCACCGGCCACCCGAGCTTCGTCATGTCGGCGTCCTTCACCAACCAGGTGCTGGCCCAGATCGAGCTGTACAGCAAGCCCGGCCAGTATCAGAACCAGGTCTATGTCCTGCCGAAGCATCTCGATGAAAAGGTCGCGCGCCTGCATCTCGACAAGCTCGGCGCCCGGCTTACCGAACTGTCCGGCGAACAGGCCGCCTATATCGGCGTGACCCCGCAGGGACCGTTCAAGCCGGAACACTACCGCTATTAACCACAGCGGAAATTACCACTAGATATTGAGGCCGGGCGATTGACTTTCGCCCGGCTTTATTTTTGCGCTGATTGATTCTTCACGCCGATTCGCGCAAGCGCTATGGTGCTGATTCGCGGACCCGGGGACGAGGGCCGAGGCCCGCATCAGGGCGGTCTTGCATTCAGGCGGCGAAGAGGACCAGGACATGCCGGGGGATTACCCGCCTTGCGCGGGACAGGCCGTTTCCGGCGGCCACAACGATATGGTGACCACGGGTTCCGCTGCCAGAGGCGGAAGCCTCTTATGGCGCGCTGGCGCCCGCGTCGTAAACTTGCTTGCTTCTTCCGCGCTCGCCGGCCCGCTGCTTGGCCTTTCGGCACATGCTGGACCGGCTGCTGCGTCCCACGCGGCTGCGCCCAAAGCCGGGCTGTCGGTCAGCACGGTCGAGGTCATGCAACTCGCCATGTTTGTCGGCGTCATGGGCGCGGCACTTGTCTCGGCCATTTTCCTGATCCGCGAACGGGCGCGCACCTCGGCCCAGAATGGCGAACTCAGAGCCCGCTTGGCCGACGTCAACGCTGCGCTGCAGCGCTCCGAGGCGCTGCTCAACCTGCGCGACCAGCGTGTCGTCGTATGGGCATCGGAAAACAAAAAGCCCGAGCTCGTCGGGACATTGCCGGTTGAAAGCGGGGCTCCGGAAGACCGTGCCGCCTTCCTCGCCTTTGGCCGTTGGCTGATGCCGCGCTCGGCGGCGGCGCTCGAGAATGCCGTGGCGGGACTGCGGGAAAAGGCGAAGCCGTTCGATCTCGTCATCGAATCGCAGGCCGGGGCGCCGCTCGAAGTGCACGGCCGCAAGAGCGCAGCACACGTGCTCGTCCGCTTCGTCTCGCTTTCTGAAGCGCAGCGAAGCGAGGCCAGGCTAAGAATCGAGAACCAGCGCCTTGCCGCCGACTATGACACCATGCTCGGTCTTTTCAACGCACTCAGCATGCCAGCCTGGCTGCGCTCGGCGGACGGGCGGCTGAAATGGGTCAACCGCGCCTATGCCAGGGCGGTCGAGGCGGAAAACGCCGAAGCTGCGGTTCGCGACGCGAAAGAATTCCTGGGCGGCCAGGCGCGCGATGCGATCGCTGCGCAGCACAAGTCGCATCCCGTCTTCGAGCAGGCGCTTTCCACCGTGATCGAAGGCGACCGCCGCATGTTCGCCGTGACCGACTTCGCCGGCGCGGACGGCTCGGCGGGTCTCGCCTGCGACACCAGCGCCATCGAAACGATCCGTAGCGAATATGAGCGGACCGTGCGCAGCCATGCCGACACGCTCGACCAGCTCAACACCGCCGTGGCGATTTTCGATACCGACGAAAAACTGCGGTTTTTCAACCAGGCGTTCCAGAAACTATGGGGTCTCGACAGCGGCTTCCTGCACAGCGCTCCGGACAACGCCTTGTTGCTCGACCGGCTGCGCAGCGAAGGCAAGATCGCCGAGCAGCCCGAATGGCGGCGCTGGAAGGAAAGCCTGCTTGGCGCCTATCGCGCGGTCGAGTCGCAGGAACATTGGTGGCATTTGCCGGACGGCAAGACCATCCGCGTCGTCGCCAATCCGCAGCCCAAAGGTGGCGTCACCTGGGTGTTCGAGAACCTGACCGAGAAGATGGACCTTGAAAGCCGCTACCAGACCGCGGTGCGGGTCCAGGGCGAAACGCTCGACAATCTTGCCGAAGGCGTGGCCGTGTTCGGCCCCGACGGCAGGCTCAGATTGTCGAACCCGGCATTCGCAGCACTTTGGGGGCTCGACGCCGACGCCGCCAAGCCCAACGTTCACGTCTCCACAATCCGCGATCTGTGCGACCGGCGCGCCGCCGACAGCCCCTGGCGCGGGTTCGTTGCCGCCGTCACCGGTTTCGACGACGAGCGCCGCGACCGCCACGGCCAGACCGAGCTGAACAACGGCACCGTGCTGCGCTACGCGATGATCCCGCTGCCCAACGGGCAGGTGATGATGACCTTCGTCGACGTCACCGACAGCGTCAATGTCGAGCGGGCGCTGAAGGACAAGAATGAGGCACTGGAAAAATCCGACCAGCTCAAGAACGAGTTTGTGCAGCACGTCTCCTACGAGCTGCGCTCGCCGCTGACCAACATCATCGGCTTCACCGAGCTGCTTTCGCTGCCCTCGACCGGGCCATTGAACCAGAAGCAGAGCGAATATGTCGAGCATGTCAGCTCGTCTTCCTCGGTCCTGCTCACCATCGTCAACGACATCCTCGACCTGGCGACCGTGGATGCCGGCATCATGGAACTCGATATCTCCGAAGTTCACGTCGACCGGACCATCGCTGCCGCTGCCGAGCTTGTTGCCGACCGGCTGGAGGAGCATGCGATCAGGCTCAAGATCGATGCGGCCACTGCGCCAAAGACGTTCAACGGCGACGAAATCCGCATCCGCCAGATCCTCTACAACCTGCTGAGCAATGCCGCGAACTACGCACCGGAGGCGAGCACCATCACGCTCGCCTGCCGCTCGCTTGCCGAAGGCGTGGAATTCTCCGTTCACGACGATGGTCCCGGCATGCCGCCGGACCTGCTCGATTCCGTGTTCCGCCGTTTCGAACCGCGCACCAATGGCGGCCGCCGGCGCGGCCCCGGCCTCGGCCTGTCGATCGTCAAGAGCTTTGTCGAGCTGCATGGCGGCAGTGTCCGCATCGAAACCGGCAAGGACATGGGCACCACCGTCATTTGTGCCTTTCCCGACACGCCATCCGGCATCCGCGCGGCGGCCGAGTAGCGCGTTCGATGGCAGGCATGGTGCTGGAGCGTTTTCTCGCCGACGAGGCTGCGACCGCAAGGCTGGGCGAGGATCTGGCCATGTCGCTGCGCCCCGGCGACGTGCTGGCTCTCAGAGGCGATCTCGGCGCCGGCAAGTCGAGTTTGGCGCGGGCGCTGATCAGGGCAATGACCGACGATGCCGGTCTCGACGTGCCGAGCCCGACCTTCACGCTGGTCCAGAGCTATGAGGCGCGCGTCCCCGTCCATCATTTCGACCTCTACCGCCTGTCCGCGGCGTCCGAACTGGACGAACTGGGTTTCGACGAGGCGCTGGCGCAAGGCGCTGCCCTGGTCGAATGGCCGGAGCGGGCAGAGGCCTATTTGCCCAAGACTTCGGTGCTGATCGACCTCGTCCATCAGGACGACGGACGCCTGGCGAGATTGTCGGGACAAGGCGCTGCCTTCGAGCGCGCGGCGCGCTCGCTGGCCATGCGCAATTTTCTCGAAAGAGCCGGCTGGGGTGAAGCGCAGAGACGCTATTTTATCGGCGACGCCTCGGCCCGCTCCTATGAGGTCGTCTCGTTGGCCGGCCTGCCGCCGCGCGTGTTGATGAACTCGCCGCGGCTGGTGCTCGGGCCTCCGGTCCGCGACGGCAAGCCCTATGCGGTGATCGCCCACACCGCACAATCCGTCGCGGCCTTCGTCGCCATCGATCGGGCATTGCGGACCGGCGGCGTCAGCGCCCCGGAAATCCACGCGCAGGACCTGGACCAGGGCTTTCTTCTCATGGAGCATCTCGGCTCGGAGGGGTTTCTCGGCCAGCACGGTCAGCCGCTGGCGGAGCGCTACGCGGCGGCGGCCGAACTGCTTGCGATGATGCATGGCAAGACGTGGCCCGATCGCATCAAGGCCGCGCCCGGCGTCTTTCACGATGTGCCGCCTTTCGACCGCGACGCCATGATGATCGAAGCCGAATTGCTGCTCGACTGGTATGTGCCGGCGATCACAGGCGGCCCGGCAAGCGATGCCTTGCGCGCCGGCTATACCAAGCAATGGAACGCGGCCCTCGACCGGCTGGAGGGGCGCGAATACACGCTCATGCTGCGCGACTTTCATTCGCCGAACATCATCTGGCGCGGCGAACGTACCGGTCATGATCGCCTTGGCATCGTCGATGTCCAGGACGCGCTGATCGGCCCCTCGGCCTATGATCTCGCCTCTCTCGCCATGGATGCGCGGGTTACGATCTCGCCTGAGATCGAGCGACGGACGCTCGATGCCTATATCGCCGCGCGCCATAAGGCCGGTGCTTTTAACGAAGACGAATTCGTCGAGACCTATGCGATCATGGCGGCGCAGCGCAATTCGAAGATCCTCGGCATTTTCGTCAGGCTCGAAAAGCGGGACGGCAAGCCCTATTATCTGAAACACCTGCCGCGCATCCGCGATTATCTTCGGCGGGCGCTGGCGCATCCGGCACTGGCCGGCCTGCGGGATTTCTACACCGCCCACGGGCTGCTGGAGGAGCGGCCGCTGTGACGACACGCCCCAAAACCGCAATGGTGCTTGCCGCCGGGCTGGGAAAGCGCATGCGGCCAATCACCGACACAATGCCGAAACCGCTGGTCAGGATATCAGGCAAGACGTTGCTCGACTGGAGCCTGGACAGCCTGGCCCGTGCCGGCGTCGACAAGGCCATCGTCAACGTCCATTATTTTCCCGAGCAGATCGTCGCCCATGTCGCCGCGCGCCGCGCGCCGCGCGTCGTTATTTCCGACGAAAGCCAAGCACTGCTCGATTCCGCCGGCGGTATCGTCCATGCTTTGCCGGAACTGGGAGGGGCTCCCTTTTACATCGTCAACGCCGACACCTTCTGGATCGACAGCGGCGTGCCCAACCTTGCCCGCCTCGCCCTTGCATGGGACGCGGCGAAAATGGATATTCTGCTGATGCTCGCGGATTCCCAGTCGGCAACCGGACACAGCGGCGGCACCGATTTCCTGATGGCGCCGGACGGAGCCTTGCGGCGTTCGAAAGGCGACCCGACAGGCCTGATCTATGCCGGCGCGGCGATCGTCCATCCCAGGCTTTTCAAGGATGCGCCGGCCGGCCCACACTCGCTCAACGCCTATTTCGATGCGGCCATCGCGGCCGGCCGCCTGTACGGCATGGTGATGCACGGCCATTGGATCACCGTTGGCACGCCCGACGCCATTCCGCTTGCGGAAGCGGTCGTTGCCACCGCTCTTGCTGAGTCGCCCGGCACTCTTACGGAGTTGACCAGCGCTCTCACCGAGTTGAAATGAGCGGCTCCCGCCGCGTTTTCTCGATCCCGCCCGGAGCGCCGTTTCTGCCGACGCTGGCCGAGGCCCTGCTGTCAGGGCGCCTCGTTTCCGGTTTCCGCTTCGACGGCGACCCGCTGGCGCTGGCCGACGCCACCATCTACGTGCCGACGCGCCGCGCCGCGCGGGCGCTGCGCGGCGTCTTCGTCGACTGTCTGGGTGGCCGCTCGGCGATCCTGCCGGTCGTCCGCCCGCTCGGCGAGTTCGACGAGGACGAGGCCGCGTTCGAGGCCGACGCATCGGCCGCCATCGACCTCGCGCCGCCGATCGCCGCGATCGAGCGCCTGCTGCTGCTTGCGCCGCTGGTGCGCGCTTGGAAACGCCGCCTGCCGGCGCATGTCGCGGCACTTTTCGATGAGGAGATCGTCGTGCCGGCGTCGGCCGCCGATGCCATCTGGCTGGCGCGCGACCTGGCCCGGCTGATGGACGAGATCGAGACGGAAGGCACGGACTGGATCAGGCTTGCCGATCTGGTGACCGGCAACCTCGCCGGCTGGTGGCAAGTGACGCTCGACTTCCTGAGCATCGTCACCGAAAACTGGCCGAATCTCCTCGAAGAACGCAATCGCTCCAACCCGGCTGCGCATCGCAATGCGCTGATAAGGCTGGAAGCAGCGCGGCTGAAGCGCAATCCGCCGACCGGGCCGGTGATCGCCGCCGGCTCCACCGGGTCCATTCCCGCCACCGCTGAATTGCTTGCGGTGATCGCCGGCCTGCCCAGCGGCGCGGTCGTGCTGCCCGGCCTCGACCTGATGCTGGATGAGCCGTCATTCCAGGCAATTGCGGTGCCCGGCGCGCGGCCGGCCTTGCTTGGCCACCCGCAATACGGCCTGGCAAAACTGATCGGCAAGATCGGCGTGTTGCGCGGCGATGTCGAGGAGATCGCCGTTGCCGAAAGGCCGCTCGCGCTGCGCGCCGCACTTGTCGGCGAGGCGCTGCGGCCGGCCGAGACCACCGAGCTGTGGGTCGAGACGCGCGCCCGCTTTACGACCGGCGATATTACCGAGGCCTTCGCCGACGTGACGCTGCTCGAAGCCGCCGGCGAGCGCGACGAAGCAGTGGCGATCGCCGTCGCGCTGAAACGCGCCGTCGAACAGCCCGGCCAGCGCGCCGCGCTCGTCACCGGCGACCGCGCCCTGGCGCGGCGCGTCTCGGTCGAGCTGTTGCGCTTTGGTGTCGTCGCCGACGATTCGGGCGGCACACCGCTCATCAACACGCCAGCCGCCGGCCTGCTCAGACTGGCGCTTCAGGCGGCGTTCCGCCCCGGCGATCCCGTGGCCCTGCTGTCGCTGCTCAAGCACCCGCTGCTTGGCCTCGGTCTGGAACGCACAAGCGTCCGTCACGCGGTGGAGATCGTCGAACTGGTGGCGCTGCGCGGCGGCACCGGCCGCCCCGACGTCGCATCGCTGCCGGAGCTCTTCGATGCCCGGCTCCTCGAATTCGACGATCGCGGCAATCGCCGCCCGCCCTTCTGGCGATCGCGGCTTTCGGTCAGGCGCATCGAAGAAGCCCGAGACCTGCTGATCCGGTTAACCGCCGCGCTTGCGCCGCTGGTTGCCTATCGCGACGAGGAGAATGCCGATCTTGCCACGCTTGTGCGGGCCAGCGTCGTCGCGCTCGAAGGTCTCGGCCGCTCCGCGGGTGGCAGTCTGAGCGAACTCTATGCCGACGACGCCGGTGAAAAGCTCGCCGAGCTCTTGCGCGGGCTGGTCGCTGCCTCGGCGTCGTTCTCCTTCGCGGCCGACGAATGGCCCGACGTGATGGAGGCGCTGATCGCACCCGAGACGGTCAAGCCGGCACAAGGCACCGACAGGAACATCGCCATTTGGGGTGCGCTGGAAGCCCGGTTGCAAAACGTCGACACGCTGGTCGTCGGCGGGCTCAACGAAGGCGTGTGGCCGCGCAAGCCGGAAAGCGACCGCTTCATGTCCCGGCTGATGAAGACCGGCATCGATCTCGAGCCGCCCGAACGGCGCATCGGCCTGGCCGCCCATGATTTCCAGATGGCGATGGGGGCGAAGCAAGTGGTGCTGGCGCGCTCCGCCCGCTCCGGCGACGCGCCGGCAGTGCCGTCGCGCTGGCTGCAGCGCCTCCTGACCTTCATCGGCAAGGACCATGCGGCGGTGCTTCGCCGGCGTGGTGATGAATTCCTGTCCTGGGCCCGTGCGCTCGATGCCGGCGAACGAAGAGACTTCGCGCCGCGGCCGCAGCCGAAGCCACCGCTGGATGTGCGGCCGCAGCATTTCTCGGTCACCGAGATCGAGACGCTGCGCCGCGACCCTTACGCGATCTATGCCAGGAGAATTCTCCGCCTGATGCCGCTCGACCCGGTCATCCGCGACCCGGGTGCTGCCGAACGCGGCACGCTGTTTCACGCCATCCTGCATCTCTTTTCGCGGACCGTGGCCGATCCGCTTGTGCCGGAAGCGCTGGACGGTCTCATTGCCGCCGGCCGCGAAAGCTTTGCCGAGGCGGCCCTTCCTCCCGATGTCGAGGCGGTGTGGTGGCCGCGCTTCGAAAAGCTCGCCGCCGGCATCATCGAATGGGAGCGCGGCCGCGCCTTCGCCGTGACACTGCGGCATGCCGAGGAGCACGCCGAGAAAACAGGCGTCGGCCAGTCCGGCGTGACGCTGTCCGGCTATGCTGATCGTGTAGATCTCCTGGCCGGCGGCATGGCCGACATCCTGGATTACAAGACCGGCTCCTCGCCGTCGAAGGCGCAGGCCCATACGCTGCTTTCGCCGCAACTGGCGCTCGAGGGCGCGCTGCTCAGGCGCGGCGCCTTCAAGGGGCTTGGCGCGCGCGAGCCGTCGCAGCTGGCCTTCATCAGGCTGAAGCCGAATGGCGAGGTGTTCGAGGAATCCATCCTCGAATACAACCGCAAGCCGCGAACCGCCGCAGACCTCGCCGAGGAAGCCTGGGCGCGGCTCGAAAAACTGCTGATCCACTATGCCAACCCGGCGACCGGATACCTGTCGCGGGCGTTGCCGTTCCGCGAGGGCGAGACCGACGGCGACTACGACCATCTCGCCCGCGTGCTCGAATGGTCTGCCGGCGGCGACGCCGACGACGAGGGAGGGGAGGCATGAAGAAGGCCTATCCCATCCCGACCGATACCGCCGTCAGCCAGGCAAGCGCCTCAGATCCGCAAAATTCCGCCTGGGTGTCGGCCAATGCCGGATCGGGCAAGACCCATGTGCTGGCCCAGCGCGTCATCCGTCTTCTGCTGCGTGGCACCGATCCGTCGAAGATCCTGTGCCTGACCTACACCCGCGCGGCCGCTGCCAACATGTCGAACCGGGTGTTTTCGACATTGTCGGAATGGACGGCGCTTGGCGACGCAGAACTGGCGACAAGGATAGAGACGCTGGACGGTCGCCAGCCCGATCGCGAAACCATGCGCCGCGCCCGCCGGCTGTTCGCCGAGGCGCTGGAGACGCCCGGCGGGCTGAAGATCCAGACCATCCACGCTTTCTGCGAATCGGTGCTGCACCAGTTCCCGCTGGAGGCCAACATACCGGCGCATTTCGAAATGCTCGATCCGCAGATGGAGGCGTCGCTCTTCGGTGCCGCCCGCCGTGACATGATCTCGGGCACGGCCGCCGGCGACGCGGGGCTGGCCGAGGCTTTCGCCACCATTCTGGAACGCGGCGGCGAACATGGGCTTGACGCCTTGCTGGCCGAGATCGTGCGCAAGCGCGACGGTCTGCGCGCCTTCATCAGCGCGGCCGGCGGCGATGGTTTTCAGGCGCTGTTCGACGAGTTCAGGTTTCGCGCCGGCCAGACCGCCGAAGGCCTGGCGGCGTCCGTCTGGCCGCTGCCGGGCTTCCTGCCGGACTATTTCATCACCTTTGCCCGCGCTGCTGAAGACGCCGATGCCCGCTTCGTGCTCAACAACGTTCTGCCCTATGCGCGTCTTGCCTTCGCCGAGGATGATCCGGTTCGCCGGCTGCATCTGCTGGCAAAAGCCTTCCTGCGAGCCGATGGCAAGCCTTATGAGCCGGCAAAGACGTTCAAGGCGTTGCTCGACCGGCTGCCGGATCTTGCCGAGCGCTATCTGTCAGCGGTCGATGCCATTCTCGAAATCTCCGACCGACTGGCCTTGTTCAGGATGCTGGAGGGCACACGTGCGGCACTGATCATCGCCGACTGGCTGATCGCCCGCTACGAGCACCTGAAGCGCGCCCGCGGCTTCCTCGATTTCAACGACCTCATCACCCGAACGGTCAATCTCCTGGCGCGGCCCGACGCCGGCCCGTGGGTGCAGTACAAGCTCGACCAGGGCATAGACCATATCCTGCTCGACGAGGCGCAGGACACCAGTCCCGACCAGTGGGAGGTGGTGAAGCGACTGGCCGAGGAATTCTTTGCCGGGCTCGGCGCACGCGACAATGTTCACCGCACGGTGTTCGCCGTCGGCGACGAAAAACAGTCGATCTATTCCTTTCAAGGAGCGGCGCCCGACTCCTTCGCCGACTCAAGGCTGCTGTTTTCCGCAAAAGTGCGCGACGCCAAAGTCACCTTCGCCGATCTCAAGCTGACCTGGTCGTTCCGCTCGACCGAAGACGTGCTTGCGGCGGTGGACCGTGTCTTTGCCGACCCGCTCGTGCGGCGCGGCATCAGCCACGATCCCGACCCGCTGACCCACAAGGCGATCCGCAGCGATGCGCCGGGCTATGTCGAGGTCTGGCCGTCGATCGGCGCCGACGTCGTCGACGAACCCGACGACTGGACGCAAGCCGTCGACCACGCCCATGCGCCGGCGGTGCGTGTTGCCGAAAACGTCGCGGCAACAATTGCCGGCTGGATCGGCGCAGGCGAGGTCATCGAAGGCCGCGGCAAGACGCTTCGGCCCGGCGACGTGCTGGTGCTGGTGCGCAAGCGCGATCGTTTCGTCCATGCGCTGACGCGCGCGCTGAAGCGCCGCGACATCCCGGTCGCCGGCGCCGACCGCCTCAGCCTGCCCGGCCATATTGCGGTGAAGGACCTGATCGCGCTCGGTCACTTTCTCGTCCAGCCTGAGGACGATCTGTCGCTCGCAGCCGTGCTGCGCAGTCCGATTTTCGACGTTTCGGAAGAGATGCTTTTCGCGCTCGCCGGCGGGCGGCCGCCCGGCCTCTCGTTGATCGCTTCGCTCAGGCAGCAAGCCGGCGAAAGCGCCGCCTTGGCCGCAATCGCTGCCCAGCTCGACACATGGTCCGATGAAGCCGCATTCAGACCGGTGTTCGAATTCTATGCCGGGGCTCTCGCCCGCGACGGCTTGCGCAAGAAAATGATCGCGCGGCTCGGGCCGGAAGCCGGCGACATTCTCGACGAATTCCTGAGCTTCTGCCTGGCCGAGGAGCGGACCGGCCTGCCGGGGCTGGAATCCTTCCTGTCGACGCTGGAGAATGCCGGCCCCGAGATCAAGCGCGAAATGGACCAGACCCGCGACGAGGTTCGGGTCATGACCGTTCATGCCGCCAAGGGCCTCGAGGCGCCTGTCGTGTTCCTGGTCGATGGTGGCTCGGCGCCGTTCAGCGATCAGCATCTGCCGCGACTGATGCCGTTCGATGGCTCGGGCCAACACTGGGACGGCAAGGGCTATCTCTGGCGTTCGGCCAGCGATGTCGCCAATGGCTTTTCGCGGGCCGCTTCGGTCCGCGCGCGCGAACTGGCCGACGACGAATACCGCCGGCTGCTCTATGTCGGCATGACCCGCGCCGAGGACCGGCTGATCGTCTGCGGCTATCACGGCAAGCGGGCGCCGAATGCCGGCACCTGGCATTCGATCGTCAGCCGCGCGCTGGTCGGCGCCCCCGAAAGCATCGAGCGGCAGCACCCCGCCACCGGCGAGACCGTGCATCGCTTTCACGTGACAAAATTGCCGCCCGTCGCACAGGCGGCCGCCGAACAGGCGCGGCAGGCGCAACAGTTCGAGCCGCTGCCAAAGAGCCTGTTCCAGCCCTTGCCACCCTTCGAGGATCTGCCGCGGCCGCTGTCGCCGTCCGGCGCCTCGGCGCTGATCGACGAGGCCAGGCAAGCCGTAGTCGACACCGGCTCGCCGGTGCTGGACACCGAGGCAGAACCTGGCTTTGCGGTCATGCGGGGGCTGGCGCTGCACAAATTGCTGCAGATGCTGCCCGGTATTGCCGAGACCGAACGCCGCGATGCGGCGGAGCGCTACCTCAAGCGCGCTGGCGCGCAATGGCCTGAAACCGAGCGCGACAAGGCCTTGGCTTCGGTGGCGACGATCCTTGCCGACAGCCGCTTCGATCAGCTGTTTGCGCCGAATTCACGCGCTGAGGTCGCGGTCATGGGCAGCCTGGAGGTCAAGGGCAAGCTGCGCTCGATCTCCGGCAAGATCGACCGGCTGGTGGTCACATCAGGCAGGGTGTCGATCGTCGACTACAAGACCAACCGGCCGGCGCCTGCAGCGCTGGCGGACGTTCCACCGGCCTATGTCCTGCAGCTCGCGCTCTATCGCGCACTGCTCCAGCCGCTTTATCCCGGGCATGAGGTCTCGGCGGCGCTGCTGTTCACTGAGGCGCCACGTTTGATCGAGCTGCCGCCGGTGGTGATGGATGACGCCCTTGCCCGACTCACGGGAGCGTGACACAACAGCTGCTTGAAGAAGGGCGCGATCACCACCACATTTGGTGCGACAATAACTCTCGAAAGGATTTTCGCATGGCCACCGTCAAGGTCGACAAGAGCAATTTCCAGACCGATGTGCTTGACGCCAAGGAGCCGGTCGTCGTCGATTTCTGGGCGGAATGGTGCGGCCCCTGCAAGATGATCGCGCCCGCGCTGGAAGACATCGCCATCGAACTCGGCAGCAAGGTCAAGATCGCCAAGCTCAACATCGACGAGAATCCCGAGCTGGCCGCGCAGTTCGGTGTGCGCTCGATCCCGACGCTGATGATCTTCAAGGGCGGCGAAATGGCCGACATGAAGGTCGGCGCCGCGCCGAAGACGGCGCTGTCGCACTGGATCAACGGCAATCTCGCCTGATCCGGCGGAAATCCGCAGACAAGCCCGGCCCTCGCGCCGGGCTTTTTCGCGGCGTCATCTACAGTGCCGCGCGTCCTCCTGGACGCGCGAACGACGCTGCAGCACTTGGCCTGACCGAAGATCGGATCGGGATTTTCTGGGTCATGTGGCTGGTCCGCCGTGGCACTCGCCACTTGCCGGCCCATGTTCTTGTCTGGCTTAAAGCAGGAGAACGACATGACCGGATCCGCCAAGGCCACCGTCTTCATCGACAATGAGCGCGTCATCGTCACCGAATACCGCTTCGCGCCGGGCGACAATACCGGCTGGCACCGCCATGGCCATGATTATGTCGTCGTGCCGCTGATGAACGGCAAGCTCAAGCTTCTGACCAAGGACGGCGAATCCTTCGCCGAAATGAAGAAGGGGGCGCCCTATTTCCGCAAGGAGGGCGTGGAGCATGACGTCATCAATGCCAATGAGGGCGAGTATGCCTTCATCGAGATTGAGCTGAAGTAGTCCCCACCGAGGCCGTCTCCGCCATAGGCGTGAGGCGATCACAAATCCGCGATACGATCGCCTCCGACGAACTGCGCACTTTTCTCTGTGTATTCAAACAGTTCTATCTTCACGTTGTTAGGATCGCGAATCCACGCCTGGTAGGTATCATCGCATGCGTGTTTCTTTGACGTGACTTCAACGCCTTTCGCTCTTACGTGGGCGATCGCGGCGTCAAGGTTTTCCACTTCAAGGCAGAAGTGGTTGATCTGGTTCAAGTCGCTATAGCTGGCCCCGTCTTTCTGGAACACCTCGACGTGGCTGCGGCTGCCGCAATTGAGGTAGAAACCGAAAATCTTGCCGTCGCGCAGGAAGTTGAACTGGGTGTCCATGCCGAGGACGTCCCGATAGAAGCTTCGCGTCACTTCGAGATCATCTGCGAAGATGCAAACGTGAGCGAGCTGCTTTACCTTGATCATGACTGGCTCCTCGCGATGATCTGACAAAGTCAGGTCATCGTGGCCTGATGAACGCGCCGCTCAAACCGGCGGCGTGCCGTTTTCGGCCAGCACCGCGCCGGCCAGATAGAGCGAGCCGCTGATCAGGATGCGCGGTGGCGGTCCATCCCATGTGTCGCGCAGCAGCATCAGCGCATTGGCGACGGAGCTCACCGGTTCGGCCGACAGGCCGGCTTCGACGGCGCGGATCGCCAGTTCGTCATTCGGCACACTGGCCTCGCTGAGGCTCACCGGCACCGTGTAGACATGCCGCACCAGGCCCTTGAAGGCGCGGAAATAGCCGCTCTGGTCCTTGGTGTTGATCATGCCGCAAATCAAGAACAGCGGCCGCGGGTTTTTTTCCTCCTGCTCGGCCAATGCCTCGGCGACGACCACACCGGCGCCGGGATTGTGGCCGCCGTCGAGCCAGATGTCGGCGCCCTTTGGCGCCAGTTCCGTCAGCCTGCCTAGCGGCAATTTCTGCATCCGCCCCGGCCAGGTGACATTGGCCATCGCCTTGTCGGCGACGCGATGGCTGATCTCGAAGCCTGCCGCCTTGACCGCCGCAATCGCCGCCGCCGCATTGGCAAACTGGTGGCGCCCTGGCAGCCGCGGTGGCGACAGGTCCATCAGCCCGTCTTCGTCCTGATAGACCATCCGGCCGTTTTCCTCGAAGGCGAGGAAATCCTGGCCATAGACGAAGGCGGGACAGTCGAGCCGCTCGGCGGTTTCGATAAGCACCTGAAGCGCCGTTTCGCTTTCCTGCGCGCCGATGACCACCGGGCAACCGCTCTTGATGATGCCGGCCTTTTCGGCTGCGATCAGTTCGACACGGTCGCCGAGAAAGGATTCGTGGTCGAGCGAGACCGGCATGATCACCGACACCGCCGGCTCGGTGATGACATTGGTGGCATCAAAGCGGCCGCCAAGGCCGACCTCGATGATGACGGCATCTGCCGGATGTTCGGAAAACAGCAGGAAGGTGACGGCGGTGAGGATCTCGAAGACGGTGATCTTCTGGCCTTCATTGGCCTTGGCGACGCGGGCGATGGCATCGGCGAAGACCTCGTCCTCGACCAGCCTGCCGCCACCGTCGGCGGCCAGCCGGTAGCGCTCATGCCAGTTCACCAGATGTGGCGATGTGTGGACATGGACGCGGAAGCCGGCGGCTTCGAGCAGCGCCCGCGAAAACGCGGCGCAGGAGCCCTTGCCGTTGGTGCCGGCGATGTGGATGACCGGCGGCAGATGGTCCTGCGGATTGCCAAGCCGCTCCAGCAGCCGCGAAATGCGGTCGAGCGAAAGATCGAAGCCCTTCGGATGAAGCGACATCAGGCTTTCGATTTCGCGGTCGGCGGCAAGCGTGGTCATGGGAGAATCCTAATGCATGTCGCGCAAAAGTGCGCAGCGGTTTTGCGACAACGACATGCGTAAAAACAAGAACCCTAAAGTGCGTTGCATGAATCCGTTCAAATACTACGCGCTTTAGGTGCATGACCCCCAAAATCGAAAATCGATTTTCGGAAAGGATCATGCGTGAAATCAAGATGCTACAGCGCCACGGATGGCGCGCAATCGCGGTTCGCGACGACGGATGTCGCGTCAGGCTTGCGGGCGTGCTTCCGCAGGGAGCGCCACCGGCGGCAGGATTTCCGGCTCCAGCGGCTTTTCTTCTTCCGGCAGCTTGAGCAGCATTTTCAGGAGCCGCGCGATCGTCTGGCGCATCTCCAGCCGCGACACCACCATGTCGACCATGCCGTGCTCCATCAGATACTCGGAGCGCTGGAAGCCGTCGGGCAGCTTTTCCCTGATCGTCTGCTCGATGACGCGCGGCCCGGCAAAGCCGATCAGCGCGCCGGGCTCGGCGATGTGCACGTCGCCCAGCATGGCGTAGGAGGCAGTGACGCCGCCGGTAGTCGGGTTGGTCAGAACGACGATATAGGGAAGACCGGCTTCCTTCAGCCGATCGACGCCGATCGTGGTTCTCGGCAATTGCATGAGCGACAGGATGCCCTCCTGCATGCGGGCGCCGCCGGAGGCCGCGAACAGGATCAGCGGCCGCTTGCGTTGCACTGCGACCTCGAAGCCACGAACGATGGCGTCGCCGGCGGCCATGCCGAGCGAGCCGCCCATGAAGGCGAAGTCCTGCACGGTCACCACCACCGGCAGGCCTTCGACGGTGCCCAGCGCATTGATGATCGCGTCCTCCAGCCCGGTCTTGGCCTTGGCGTCCTTCAGCCGGTCGGTGTAGCGCTTCTCGTCGCGGAATTTCAGCGGATCCTGCACCACCTTAGGGCTTTCGAGCATCTCGTACTTGCCGTCGTCCATGAAGAATCTCAGCCGCTCCCTGGCCGAGATCTTCATGTGATGGCCGGAGGACGGGATGACGAACTGGTTCTGCTCCAGATCCTTGTGGAAGACCATCTCGCCGGTCTCCGGATCCTTGATCCAGAGGTTTTCAGGCATGTCGGTGCGCCGGCCGAGCATCGAATTGATCTTCGGGCGAACGTAGTTGGTGATCCAGTTCATCGCTTCGGCTCCTGTCCTGACGAAGAGTTAGACCATGATCCCGAAAAGTGGAAACCGGTTTTAGGTGGAGATCATGGTCAAGCAGAAGATCAAGACTATTCGGCGGCAGCAAGGCGGGCCGCGCGCACGCCTTGCGAAAGCCCGCTGACCAGCGTGGCGACCGCCTCGGCCGGGTCGGCGGTCTTTTCGCCCTTCGGCCCCAGAACATTGGCGACCGCATTGACGATCGCAGTGCCGACGACGACGCCGTCGGCCGACGCTCCGATGATGCGCGCCTGCTCGGCGGTCTTGACGCCGAAGCCGACGCAGACCGGCAGGTCGGTATGGCCCTTGATGCGCCCGACCGCCGCCGCCACCTTGCCGGTGTCGGCAAGCGCCGAGCCGGTGATGCCGGTCATCGACACGTAATAGACGAAGCCGGAGGTGTTCTGCAGCACCTTGGGCAGGCGCTTGTCGTCGGTGGTCGGCGTCGCCAGCCGGATGAAATTGATGCCGGCCTTCAGCGCCGGAATGCACAGCTCCTCATCCATTTCCGGCGGCAGGTCGACGACGATCAGCCCGTCTATGCCGCTGGCCAGCGCATCCCCGAGGAAGCGGTCGACGCCGTGGATGTAGATCGGATTGTAGTAGCCCATCAAAACGATCGGCGTTTCATTGTCGGCGGCACGGAATTCCGACGCCATCTTCAGCGTCTTGACCAGCGTCTGCCCGCCTTTCAGCGCGCGCAGGCCGGCCGCCTGGATCGCCGGGCCGTCGGCCATCGGATCGGAAAACGGCATGCCGAGTTCGATGATGTCGCTGCCGGCGCCGGGCAATGCCTTCATGATCGACAGCGAGGTGTCGTAGTCTGGGTCACCACCCATGAAATAGGTGACGAGTGCCGGGCGCCCTTCGGCCTTCAGCTTGGCCATGCGACGGTCGATGCGGGTGGTCATGATCAGATCTCCATGCCCAGCATATTGGCCACCGTATGCACGTCCTTGTCGCCGCGGCCGGACAGGTTGACGATGACGATCTGGTCCTTGTCCATGGCCGGCACGATCTTCACCGCATGCGCGATGGCGTGGGCGGATTCGAGCGCCGGAATGATGCCTTCGACGCGCGTCGTCAACTGGAACGCCTCCAGCGCCTCGTCGTCGAGAACAGGCACATAGTCGACGCGGCCACTGTCGCGCAGCCAAGAATGCTCCGGCCCGACGCCGGGATAGTCGAGGCCGGCCGAGATCGAATGCCCGTCCATGATCTGCCCGTCGGCGTTCTGCAGGAGATAGGTGCGGTTGCCGTGCAGCACACCGGGCGCGCCGGCGTTCATCGAGGCGCAATGCTCGATGCCGTCGAGGCCGCGGCCACCGGCCTCGATGCCGATGATCTTTACGCTGCGGTCGTCGAGGAACGGGTGAAAAAGGCCGATGGCGTTGGAGCCGCCGCCGCCGGCGGCGATGATGGTGTCCGGCAGCCCGCCTTGCTGCGCGAGGATCTGGGCGCGCGCCTCGATGCCGATCACCGACTGGAAGTCGCGCACCAGCTCCGGATAGGGGTGCGGGCCGGCGGCGGTGCCGATCAGGTAGTAGGTATCCTCGACATTGGTCACCCAATCCCGGAGAGCTTCGTTCATGGCGTCCTTCAACGTGCCGTGGCCAGCGCTCACCGGCCGCACCTCGGCGCCGAGCAGCTTCATGCGGAAGACGTTCGGGCTTTGCCGGGCGACGTCGGTGGCGCCCATATAGACGACGCACGGAAAGCCGAAACGCGCCGCCACGGTGGCCGACGCGACGCCGTGCTGGCCGGCGCCGGTCTCGGCGATGATGCGTTTCTTGCCCATGCGCTTGGCCAGCAGGATCTGGCCGAGGCAGTTGTTGATCTTGTGCGAGCCGGTGTGGTTCAGATCCTCGCGCTTGAAATAGACCTTTGCGCCGCCCCCGAGGCCCTTAGCCGCGGAAACCTCGCGAAGATGCCTGGTCAGGCCTTCGGCGAAATAAAGCTTCGACGGCCGCCCGGCATAGTGGGTCGAAAGGTCAGTCAGTTCGGCCTTGAAATCCGCATCGTCCTTGACCTCGTTCCAGTGCCGCTCGAGGTCGAGGATCAGCGGCATCAATGTTTCGGCAACGAAACGACCGCCGAAGATGCCGAACATGCCCTGCTCGTCGGGTCCGGTGCGGAAGGAATTGGGTATCGCCGGCTTGTTCATCGCCGATCTCCTAGCTTGTAGTTTGAAGCACGGTCAGGCGGCGCGGCTGTCGCGTGCTGCCTTGACGGCCCGGAAAAACTGTTCGATCAGCGCCGGATCCTTGACGCCCGGCGCGCTTTCCACGCCTGAGGAAATGTCTAGTCCGGGCGGGTTGGCAAGCCGAAAGGCATCGCCGATGTTGGCGGCGTTGAGCCCACCCGAAAGCATGTAATCGACGCCTGCGTCAAGGCCGGCCAGAAGGCGCCAGTCGAAAGCAACGCCGTTGCCGCCCGGCAGTTGCGAACCCTTCGGCGGCTTGGCGTCGAACAAGAAACGGTCGGCAATGCCGACGAAGGGTCTTGTCCGCTCTAGGTCGGCAGTATCGCTGACCGGCAGCGCCTTCATCACCGGCAGGCCATAGCGGGCCTTGATCTCGGCCACCCGCTCCGGCGTTTCCGAGCCATGCAGCTGCAGCATGTCGGGCTGCATTTTTTCGACGATTTCATCCAGAAACGCATCGCCGGCGTCGACTGTCACGGCAACCGCCTTGGCCTTGCCGATTGCCGCTTCGCGCAAGCGGCCGGCTTCCGCCGGCTCGATATAGCGCGGGCTTTTGGCAAAGAAAATTAAGCCGACATGACTGGCGCCGCCGGCCAATGCCGCGGCCAATGCCTTGTCGGTCTTCAGTCCGCATATCTTGATGTCGAGCGCCATGACGCGGGGATTGGCATGAAACGGCAAAAGAGTCGAGAAAAAGCGCATGTTTGCCACCGGCGCGGAACGCGCTACCTTCCTAAGACAAGAGAGCGGAACGGGCTACTTACTTCAGATAATACCGACGGGAGCAAACAAGCATGGCAGACGATACCGTCGCCCAACTCAGGCAAAAAGTCGCGCAGGCTCGCGAGGTCATCGCCCATCTGATGGACAAGGCCGCCTTCAACGGCGCCGAGGCACACCGCGCGCTCGACTATTTCGGCAGCAATGCCTTCAAGAAGGACTTCCTGCCATGGCCGCGCCATACCGACGAAGGCTTGCGGCCGGAGGAGTTGAATGCGGCGAATGACGACTGAGCAGCAGTGCAGAACCTATTGATGCCGGCGGGACAGAGGGGGGTGCGAAGGATCGCTACAGTTCTTATTCCGCTCCGCCTTCAAGCATCCTACTCGAACATGATCGCTTGCAGCGCGCCGCCATTGCGCTTGAGCCAGTCCTTGCAGCGCTCGGTGTCGGGGCAGAGCTGCTCACACAGTTTCCAGAATTTCGGGCCGTGGTTCATCTCCTTGAGATGCGCCACCTCATGCGCGACGAGGTAGTTTATGACCGGTCGCGGCGCCATCATGATGCGCCAGGAGAACGACAGGTTGCCGTCCGACGTGCATGACCCCCAGCGGCTCGACGTGTCCTTGAAGCGGATTGCCTTGGCGCGCTTGCCGATCGTCCCGGTGTGCCTGACCACCAACCGCTCGATCTCGCGCTTGGCCTCGCGCTTGAGGAAATCGGCGATGCGGCGCGGCAGGTGCACGCGCTCGCCATGCACGATCATCAGCGGACCGCGTTCGTCGCACGACAGCGTGACGGTACCGCGTTTCGAGGGCTCATGAACGATGCGATGCGGCACGCCGCGCACCGGTATTTTGATGCCGGGCCGCACCTGCGGCCGGTTGGGCACCTTGGCCAGCCGCTGCTCCAGCCAGTCCTGATGGCGGTCAAGGAATTTTTCCACCTCGCCTCGCCGCAGGCCCGGTGGCACGGTGATGCGCAGGCCCCGGCCACCGGAATCGATGCGCAGCGTCAATCGCCGCGCCCGGTCGCTCTCGACGATCTTGAGCGGCAGCGTGCGGCCGGCAACACAATGCTCCCGCTCCACGACGGGGGCGGGCCTGGGTTTGGTCAGGTTGCGGAAGAAGCCGAATGACATGGCCGGGACGATACGTGATTCGAGGAAAACGAATAGAACAAAAAAGAAACGGCGCCGCTGACGCGACGCCGTTTTTGATTATTATTTATGTCGAGGCAAGTGCCTTACTCGTCAAGCAGGCCTGGCGTGGATTTGCCACCGCCGGTTGTAGGCCCGCCGGTTGTGGGTGACGTCGACTTGTTGCGGTTCGCCATGAAGCGGTCGAACTCTTCCTGGTCCTTGGCGCGACGCAATTCCCTGGCGTATTCGTCGAACTCGCTCAGCATCTCGTCGAGCTTGCGGCGCTCTTCATTGAGCCGCTCGAGTTCTTTTTCGCGCCAGTCGTCGAAAGCGACGTTGCCGGTGCGGGCGGAGCCGTGGCCCCAGCGCGCCGCTTTGTCGGAACCGCGGCGGCAGCCGGCGAAGATGCCGTCGGTCGCGCGGTTGACGTCGCGCTTGAAGCCGTCAAGCCGGTCGCCCCAGATGATGTAGGCGAGCATGGCGAGGCCGAGCGGCCAGAACACCATAAAACCGATCACCATCAGAGCGATGGTCGCCGGCGTCCAGGCCGGACGGATCAATGCAGATGTGTTCATTTTCTCCCAATCCTTCAGTTGGAGACAGCCAATCCCGGCTGCGTGGAATCGAAATGGGATGAGAAAAACGGCGATTCAAGACAGTGTCGGCCAAAACCGGACAAGCGTTTGAAATGATTATCGCTTTTTGAGCGTTTCAAGGAAAAGGACGACCAGGCCCGCAATCAGGCCCCAGAACGCCGCACCGACGCCGAATAGCGTCAGCCCCGAGGCGGTGACGGCAAAGGTGACGGTAGCGGCCATGCGTTCGCCGTCTTCCTTCAAGGCGATCGACAGCGCGTTGGCGAGCGGCGCCATCAGCGCCAGTCCGGCGACAAGCACGATCAGGCTCTGCGGCAGCACGGCGAAGATCGCCACCAGCGAGGCGCCGAAAATGGCGAAGACGAGGTAGGCAAGCGCGTAGAAGGGACCGGTCTTCCAGCGCTCGCCCGGATCGGGATGCACGTCGGGGCCGGTGCAGATCGCCGCCGAGATCGCCGCCAGGTTGGTGGTCGAGGCCCCGAATGGTGCCGACAGCAGCGAAAGCAGGCCGGTGACGCCGATCAGCGGGCCGGGTTCCGGGTGGTAGCCCGCCGCCCTCAGCACGGCGAGGCCGGACAGGTTCTGCGAGGCCATGGTGACGAGATAAAGCGGCAGCGCCAGGCCGATGATCGCCGTGACGGTGAACTGCGGCGCAATCAGCGTCAATGTCGAAAGTTCCGGGGTCGGCAGACCACCGACCCGGCCGGTGAGGAACGCGGCAGCGCCGCCGCCGATCAGCACCGCCAGCACCGAGAGCGCCGGATTGAGCAGGCGGATGACAAAGAAGGCGGCGATCAGCGGCAGGATCAGCCACGGGTCGACGGGAATCGCCTTCACCGCATTGATGGCGAAGGTGACGACGATGCCGGCGAGCATCCCCGACGCGACCGAGGCCGGTATCCTGGCGATCAGCTTGGTCAAGGGCCTGAACAGGCCGGTGGCAATCAGCAAAATCCCGGTGACGATGAAGGCGCCGACGGCCTCGTTGATCGAAAAGCCGCTCGATGCCGCGATCAGCGCCACCCCCGGCGTCGACCATGCGGCGATGACCGGCATCCTGGTGCGCCACGACAGCCACAGGCTCTCGATCGCCATCGCGAGGCAGATCGCCGTCACCCAGCTCGCGGTTTCGACTTGCGTCGCGCCGACTGCCTTGGCGGCGGCGATGACGATGGCCAACGTGCCGCCGAAGCCGACAATCGCTGCAACGAAGGCGGATACCGGAATGGAAATGCGCATGTCCTAGCCTGCCTGCCGCACGATGGCATTGACCGCCCGCACCAGCATGTCGAGATCCTGAGGCCGCGACAGGCGATGGTCGCCGTCGGGGATCAGCGACAGCGTGACGTCGTCGGCCGGCAGCAGGCCGACCAGTTTCAGCGCATGGCTCGGCGGCACGTCGGCATCGGCCAGCCCTTGCAATATGTGGACGGGGCAGTGGGTGTCGATCGGCCCGGTCAGCACCCGGTTGTTGCGGCCGTCCTCGATCAGCGCTCGGGTGTAGATGTAAGGCTCGGCCGAATAGTCCGACGGCTCCTCGAAAAAACCTTTTTTGGCAAGATCGCGCTTCTGCGCTTTGGTCAGCGCCGGCTCGACCAACTCGGCGGTGAAATCCGGCGCCGGCGCTAGAAGCACCAGACCGGCGATGCGGTTCTCGCCTGGCGTGTGCAATTCCTGGCGCAATTCCTGGACCATGCGCAGCGCGATCCATGCGCCCATCGAGGAGCCGACCAGGATTTGCCTGCCTTGCGTGAAATGATTGAAGACGGCGAGACTTTGCGAAAGCCAGTTCGAGACGGTGCCGTCCGCAAAGGCGCCGCCCGATTCGCCGTGACCGGAATAGTCGTGACGCAGGAAAGCCCGGCCTTGCCCGCTCGCCCATTCCGCCAGCTTCTCGGCCTTGGTGCCCAGCATGTCCGACTTGTAGCCGCCGAGCCAGACAATGCCTGGCTCGGCACCCGCAGCGCGCCTGACAGCGATGCTGGTTCCGTCGACGTCGAGAAAAACCGGTGCGGTCATGGCTCACTCCTCACGCAGGTCTTTTGACACAGCGGACGGTTCAACGAAAAGTGCTCGGCAACTTTCTTCGTTTGGTGCAGGCAGAACTCAGGGAACAGGTGATTTCCTGTGAGCGCTGTGCTATTGACTCCGGCCGCGCGCTCACCACATTGGCGCGTTCGCAATTCTGAATTGAAAACCCCGAACGAAACGGCTCAAGGAGACCACGACCATTCGCAGACCTTTCAAAGCAACGGCGCCCACCAAGGAGGGCCCGCGCTCCAACCGTGACATCCGGGTTCCCCGGGTCCAGCTTATCGACGCCGAAGGCCACAACCATGGCGATGTCTCCATCAACGACGCATTGCTGCTCGCCGAAGAGGCTGGGCTCGATCTGGTCGAGATATCGCCCAACGCAGTGCCGCCCGTCGTAAAAATTCTCGATCTCGGCAAGCTGAAATACGCCAACCAGAAGAAGGCGGCCGAGGCGCGCAAGAACCAGAAGGTCATCGAGATCAAAGAGATCAAGATGCGCCCGAACATCGATAGCCATGACTACGAGACCAAGATGAAAGCGGTCCGGCGGTTTTTCGAGGAAGGTGACAAGGTCAAGCTGACATTGCGCTTTCGCGGCCGCGAGATGGCGCATATGGAACTCGGCATGCAGCTTCTGAACAAGGTTCGCGAGGAAGTTGCACCGATCGCCAAAGTCGAAGCTGAACCGAAGCTCGAAGGCCGCCAGATGATGATGGTGCTGGCGCCCCGCTAAGCGATTCCGCTAAAGCGGTCCCGTCAAAGCAAAGGCCGCTTCGGCGGCCTTTTGTTTGTTTTTGTCTTCGCCATGATTTCTCCGCAAGTTGCATCGACAAGGATTCCGGTTGCCGGTCCTCGCGGCGAAAGGATTGTCTATGGCCGCTGCGGCACGTTCTCCGATTGAAAGATCGTTCGACGAAATGGGCCGCTATCAGCGGCGCCGGCGCGTCCTGCTGGCGCTGCTGATCGGTGCTTTTTGCGCTTTGCTGATCTTCGGCGGCTCCACGCACGATGAACTAGGCCACGAACGCATAGAGGGGCAGTACGGCATCGCCCTGATACTGATCGGGATCGGCGGCCGGCTCTGGTCGATCCTCTATATCGGCGGCCGCAAGTCGGCCGAACTGGTTGCTACCGGCCCATATTCGGTGATGCGCAACCCGCTGTATTTTTTCTCCACCATTGGGGCCGCCGGCATCGGCGCCCAGACCGGCAGCGTGATCGTCTCGGTGGCGTCGGCGGTTTTGTGCGCGGCCGCGTTCTACATCGTCACGCTGCGCGAGGAACGGCATTTGACGACCGTGCTCGGGGCGCCGTACAAGGACTACATCGCACGGGTGCCGCGGTTTTTTCCCAATCCCCGGATTTATCGCGATCAGGCCGAGGTCACCTTCACACCGCGCATTTTTAATCACACGCTGCGCGACGGCTTGATGTTCGTGGCTTCCGTACCGTTTTTCGAACTCATCGAGTCCGGACAGGAAAGCGGTGTAATTCCCGTCCTCTTCTGGCTGTATTGAACTGCGGATGCCGCGATCGCCGGCAAGTTCCTCGACGATTGGATTCCCGACATGCTCAATGAAGTTAAATCGGCGCAGGCCGAACAAGCGCAGGCCAGGCGTGCGCTGGGCAGGTATCAGCACGCGCGCAGGATGGTGCTTGCCGCCCTCGTGGTCGTCATGTTCGCAGCGCTGCTGTTTGGCCAGTCTGCTTTTCCTCCCGAAAGCGTGCCGCACGAAACGATCGAAATGGTCGGCGTCCTGCTGATCTTTCTTGGCATTGTCGGGCGCTTGTGGTCGACGCTCTATATCGGCGGACGCAAATCCTCCGAGGTGGTTACCGGCGGACCCTATTCGATCACCCGCAATCCGCTCTATGTCTTCTCCTCGATAGCTGCCGCCGGCGTCGGCGCGCAGATGGGCTCGATCACTGCGGCGATCGGCTTCGCGGTGATTTGCGCCGCCGCCTTTCATGTCGTCATCCTGCGCGAAGAGACGTTCCTGAAGGAGGCCTTCGGAACGCCATTCCAGGCCTATATGGCGCGAGTGCCGCGCTTCTTCCCGAAGCTTTCGCTGTATCAGGAAGGCAACACCGGCAGCTTCAAGCCGCGCCTGCTGCGGACGACGCTGCTGGACGGACTGGTGTTCCTCGTTGCCATGCCGTTTTTCGAATCGATCGACGCCGCCCAGCAATCGGGCATACTGCCGGTGCTGTTCCGTTTCCCATAGGCCCATTGTGTGTCGGCAAAGGGTGTGTCGGCACGAGGTGTTGCACGCCGGCCCGCTTTGACGTATAGCACCGCCGTTCCCAAAAACCGCCCGGCAGGGCATGCCGTGGCGGTTTCATTTGCTTTTCGGGCTTTGGTCGGCCTGAAGCGAACAAAAAGCGCGATGATGCGCACATAAACGGAGTAGCAAAATGCCCAAGATGAAGACCAAGTCAGCCGCCAAGAAGCGGTTCAAGATCACAGGTACGGGAAAAGTCCTGTCGGCTGCGGCCGGCAAGCGTCACGGCATGATCAAGCGTTCCAACAAGTTCATTCGAAATGCCCGCGGCACGATGGTTCTGGCTGAACCGGATGGCAAGAAGGTCATCAAGAATTTTCTGCCGAACGGCCTCTAAGGCATTCGGTCTGGACAAGTTTTAAGGAGATCATGACATGGCACGCGTAAAAAGAGGCGTCACCTCGCACGCCAAGCACAAAAAGGTCCTGAAAGCCGCCAAGGGTTTCTACGGCCGCCGCAAGAACACCATTCGCATCGCCAAGCAGGCGGTGGAAAAGTCGCTGCAGTATGCCTACCGCGACCGCAAGAACCGTAAGCGTTCGTTCCGCGCTCTGTGGATCCAGCGCATCAATGCCGCGACCCACGAGCATGGCCTGACCTATGGCCGGTTCATCGACGGTCTCAACAAGGCCGGCATCGAGATCGATCGCAAGGTCCTGTCGGACATGGCCATCCACGAGCCGCAGGCATTTGCCGCCCTTGTGGCCAAGGCCAAGGTCGCGCTCGAGTACCTCAAGAACACCACGCCGAACGCTTTTGAAAGCGCTGTAGCCTAACCAGCGCCTTCCCAAGCACATCGACACTTGATTTGGGAAACCCGCGCTGGCAGGGCTGGCGCGGGTTTTTCTTTGCCTTCAATCGAGTCTGAAACATGAGTGACATGGAAACTCTCGAAAATTCCCTGATGAGCGACATTTCGTCGGCCGCCGACGAGCAGGCGATCGAAGCCGTGCGTGTTTCAGCGCTCGGCAAGAAGGGCTCGGTCTCCGAAATGCTGAAGACGCTCGGCTCGATGAGCGCAGAAGAGCGCCAGATAAAAGGCCCGGCGATCAACGGTCTCAAGAACCGCATCACCGAGGCGCTTACCGTGCGCCGCGCCGAACTCAAGGACGCAGCGATCGCGGCACGGCTCGCGGCGGAAAAGGTCGACGTCACACTGCCGGTGCGGCAATCGCCGGCCGAGCGCGGCCGCATCCATCCGATCAGCCAGGTCAGCGACGAGATTGCCGCGATCTTCGGCGACCTCGGCTTTGCCATCGCCGAAGGTCCCGATATCGAGACCGATTACTACAATTTCACCGCGCTGAACTTCCCGGAAGGCCATCCGGCGCGCGAGATGCATGACACCTTCTTTTTCCAGCCGGACGAGAAGGGCGAGCGCAAGCTTTTGCGCACCCACACCTCGCCGGTGCAGATCCGCACCATGGAGGTGCAGAAGCCGCCGATCCGAATCGTCATTCCCGGAAAAACCTACCGCCAGGATTCCGATGCCACGCACTCGCCGATGTTCCATCAGGTCGAAGGGCTGGTGATCGACAGATCAGCCAACGTCGCCAACATGAAATGGGTGCTGGAGGAGTTCTGCAAGGCCTTCTTTGAGGTACGCCAGGTCAAGATGCGCTTCCGGCCGAGCTTCTTCCCGTTCACCGAACCCAGCATGGAGGTCGACATCCAGTGCGACCGTTCCCGGCCGGGCGAGGTGCGCTTTGGCGAAGGCTCCGACTGGATGGAAATCCTCGGCTGCGGCATGGTCCACCCCAATGTGCTGAGATATGGCGGGCTCGATCCCGACGAATATCAGGGCTTTGCCTGGGGCATGGGCATCGATCGCATCGCCATGCTGAAATACGGCATGCCGGACCTGCGCGCCTTCTTCGACGCCGATGTGCGCTGGCTGTCGCATTACGGCTTCCGGCCGCTCGACATGCCGACGCTGTTCGCAGGCTTGAGCACATGACAGCGGCCCACACCGGCGGCTGCCGCTGCGGCGCCGTGCGGTTCGAGGCTTCGGCCGAACCGCACCATGTCAGCTATTGCCATTGCGGCGATTGCCGGCGGGCCAGCGGCGCGCCGGTATCGGCCTTCGTCGGCTTCATCACCGAGCAGGTCGCCTTCACGGGTAAGGCGCTGAAGATGTTCGAGAACGGGCCGGTGACGCGCTCCTTTTGCGGCATCTGCGGCTCGCCGATCGCCTATGTCGATGAGCGGCTGGCCGACCACATCTACTTCATGCTCGGCGCCATGGACATGCCGGCCTATTTCAAGCCGACGCACCACGCCCATGTGCGCGAGCAGCTTCCCTTCGTGCACATGCCGGATGACTTGCCGAGACATCTGAAGACTAGCGTGCCCAGACCAGACGGAACACAGTCATGAAATTCACCCTCTCCTGGCTCAAGGACCACCTCGAGACCGACGCCTCGCTCAACGAGATCGTCGAGCGGCTGACCTCGATCGGCCTCGAAGTCGAGCATGTCGACGACAGATCGAGCCTAAAACCCTTCGTCATCGCCAAGGTGCTGGCGGCGGTGCAGCACCCCGATGCCGATCGGTTGCGCGTGCTGACGGTCGATACCGGCGACGGCAAGGCACCCGTGCAGGTTGTGTGTGGAGCGCCGAACGCCCGCGTGGGCCTGATAGGCGCCTTTGCAGCACCCGGCACCTATATTCCGGGCATCGACGTGACGCTGACGGTCGGCAAGATCAGGGGCGTCGAAAGCCACGGCATGATGTGCTCCGAGCGCGAGCTTGAGCTTTCCGAAGAGCATGACGGCATCATCGATCTGCCGGCCGATGCGCCGGTCGGCACCAGCTTCGCCGCCTATGCGCATCTCGACGATCCGGTCATAGAGATCAATTTGACGCCGAACCGTCCGGACGCGACCAGCGTCTACGGCATTGCCCGCGATCTGGCGGCGAGCGGGCTCGGCCGCCTCGTCGGCGGCGCGATCATGCCGCATGCCGGCAGCGGCATGTGCCCGGTGAAGGTGACGATCGAAGCCCCGGAGCTCTGCCCCGGCTTCGCCCTGAGATTGGTGAAAGGCGTGAACAACGGTCCGTCGCCGAAATGGCTGCAGCAGCGGCTGATCGCCATTGGACTTCGGCCGATCAGCGCGCTGGTCGATATCACAAATTTCGTCACCTTCGATCGCGGCCGGCCGCTGCATGTGTTCGACGCGAACAAGGTCGCCGGCAATCTTACCGTGCGCCGGGCGCGTGACGGTGAAAAGGTGCTGGCGCTTGACGGCCGCGAATACACGCTGACGCCTGACATGTGCGTGATAGCAGACCAGGACGGCGTCGAATCGATCGCCGGCATCATGGGCGGCGAACATTCCGGCTGCGACGAGAACACCACCGACGTGCTGATCGAATCGGCGCTGTGGGATCCGATCACCACGGCCCGCACCGGCCGCACGCTCGGCATCATCAGCGATGCGCGCTACCGGTTCGAGCGCGGCGTCGACCCGGAATTCATGGTGCCCGGCGTGGAACTGGCGACCAAGCTGGTGCTGGACTTCTGCGGCGGGACGCCGACAGAAACCGAAGTCCTCGGCTATGCCGGTCACGCGCCGAAGATCGTTTCCTTCCCGCTGTCGGAAGTGAGGCGGCTGACCGGCACAGAGGTGCCCATGGAGGAGAGCCTCGCCATTCTTTCGCGCCTCGGCTTCAAGCCGGACGGCGCGGGCGATGTCGTCGATGTGGCGGTGCCGTCCTGGCGGCCGGATGTCGACGGCAAGGCCGACCTGGTCGAGGAGGTCATGCGCATCCATGGCGTCGACAACATCGCCCCGCAGCCGCTCGGCGCGCATGATGCCGTCAACGCCAAGATCCTGACTGTCCTGCAGGTCCGCACCCGCGCCGCCAAGCGGGCGCTGGCGGTGCGCGGCATGATGGAGGCGGTCACCTGGTCGTTCATTCCGGCAAAACATGCCGAACTGTTCGGCGGCGGCCAGACCGCACTCAGGCTCGCCAATCCGATCGCTGCCGACATGTCCGACATGCGGCCGTCGCTGCTGCCAGGCCTGATCGCCGCCGCGCAGCGCAATGCCGACAAGGGCATCGGCGATGTAGCGCTGTTCGAAGTGTCCGGCACCTACGAGGGTGACGCGGCCGACCAGCAGCGGCGCGTCGCCGCCGGCGTGCGGCGCGGCACGGCCAAGCTCGAAGGCTCCAGCCGCCACTGGGCCGGCAATGCCGATCCGGTCGGCGTGTTCGACGCCAAGGCCGACGCGATCGCAGCACTTGAAGCCTGCGGTGCGCCGGTCGAGCGGCTGCAGATCGAGGCCGGCGGCCCAGCCTGGTATCATCCCGGCCGCTCCGGCACGATCAAGCTCGGGCCGAAGGTCATTTTGGGCACGTTCGGCGAGTTCCACCCGAAGACGCTGGAGGAACTCGACGTCTCCGGGCCGCTCTGCGGCTTCGAGGTTTTCCTCGATGCCGTGCCCGAGCCGAAGGCCAAGCCGACGCGGACAAAACCGAGACTGGAACTGTCCGCCTTCCAGGCGGTCAAGCGCGATTTCGCCTTCGTTGTCGACAAGGCGGTCGAAGCCGGCACGCTGACCCGCGCAGCCCTTGCCGCCGACAGGAAGCTGATCACCAACGTCTCGGTCTTCGATGTTTTCGAAGGGGCGTCACTCGGCGCAGCCAAGAAATCCATCGCCATTGAAGTGTCGATCCAGCCGGTCGAAAGGACGCTGACCGACGAGGATTTCGAGGCGCTGGCCAAGCGCATCGTCGAGAATGTGCATAAGCAGACCGGTGGCGTGCTCAGAGCCTGACGCTGCGAGCACATGGCGATCACTGTCGTGCCGTGGTGAGCCGAGTATTCTCCGCAGAAGTTGGCGGGACAGCGCCCTCTCTGTCCTGTCGGACATCTCCTCCGACAGGGGTGAGAATGGCTGTTTCGCCGTCCCGCCATCTTACGGCGTTAGCAGTTGGCGAAAGTGGGAGAGATCCAATCTCCCCACTTGAGGGGGAGATGTCCGGCAGGACAGAGGGGGGTGTCTCGCGCCCACGTCTCGCAATTGTTGCGCGGGGCTCGAAAAAGGCGCATCGAAACGCCCCGTTTCGATTACTCCGTAGATCACCGTTCATCCATTGACCAGCGCCAGCATTTCTTCGGTGTAGCGCTTGCCGACGACCTTCTCCGGCGACAGGGCGTCGCCAATGGCCGCCACCTCCGCCTGGCTCAGCGCAATCTGTGCTGCTGCCGCATTCTGCTCGAGATGGCGGATTTTTCGCGCACCGGGGATCGGCACGATGAAATCGCCCTGATGCAGCACCCAGGCGAGCGCCAGCTGCGCCGGCGTCACGCCCTTGTCCGCCGCCATTGTCTCCAGCGTGGCGACAACGGCCGCATTGGCGGCCATGGCGTCGGCCTGGAAGCGCGGTAGTCCACGCCGCCAGTCATCGGCACCGAGCACCTCTGGCTTGGCGATCGTTCCGGTCAGCAGGCCGCGGCCGAGCGGGCTGTAGGGGACAAAGCCGATGCCGAGTTCGCGGCAGACGGCGAACACCTCTTCCTCCGGATCGCGGCTCCACAGCGAATATTCGCTCTGCACGGCTGATATCCGATGCACCGCATGCGCCCGGCGAATGGTCACCGCGCTCGCCTCCGACAGGCCGAGCGCGCGCACCTTGCCCTCGCGCACCAGCTCGGCCATGGCGCCGACCGTATCCTCGATCGGCACATTGGGATCGACGCGATGCTGGTAGTACAGGTCGATCACCTCGGTGCCCAGCCGCTTCAATGACGCTTCGGCCACCGCCTTGACGTGTTCGGGGCGGCTGTCGACACCCGCCATGCGCTCGACGCCATTGCCTTCTTCAAGGATTTTGAAACCGAATTTCGTCGCGATCGTCACTTGGTCACGCACCGGCTTCAGCGCCTTGCCGAGCAGGATCTCATTCTCGTACGGGCCATAGACCTCGGCCGTGTCGAAGAAATTGACGCCGATATCGACGGCGCGGCGCAGTGTGGCGATCGCGTCCACCTCCGGCTGGCCGCCATAGCCGAAGCTCATCCCCATGCAGCCGAGGCCGACCGGATAGACGTCAAGTTCGTTTCCAAGCTTGCGGGTTTGCATCACGCGTCTCCTTGTTGTGATGCGACAGAGATAGCGCCTTGCACCGCGTTCTATAATCGGCTCTTACTCGCACGGGCTGTTCTAAAAGATAGATCAATGAACCGAACGCATCTCTCCCAACTTGCGGTGCTGGCAACCGTCGCCCAGTGCGGCAGCTTTCGCGGTGCGGCCAAGGAGCTTGGCATAGCGCCCTCCGCAGTCAGCCATGCGGTTTCCAGCCTGGAGGCGCGTCTTGGCGTGCGGCTCCTGGCGCGCAGCACGCGCAGCGTCGCCCCGACCGAGGAAGGCGCGCAGCTGCTCGAGCGGCTGAGGCCGGCGCTGTCGGAAATCGATCTGGCGCTGGAATCGGCGGTCGAGGCGCGCGACCGGCCGGCTGGCAATCTCCGGCTGACCGTGCCGCGCACCGCCGCCCACCTGGCGCTGACGCCGCGGCTCGGTGCCTTTGCATCGGCCTATCCCGACATCGTGCTGGAGATCGTCATCGAAGACCGCTTCACCGATGTGGTCGAAGGCGGCTTCGACGCCGGCGTCCGGCTCGGCGAGAGCCTGCAACGCGACATGATCGCTGTGCGCATCGGTCCAAACCTTCGCGGCGCCGTCGTCGGCGCGCCATCCTATTTCGCGACCATGCCCAGGCCGCGCCATCCACACGATCTCGTCGGTCACCGTTGCATCCGCTTCCGTTTCTCCAGCGGCATCCTCTACCGCTGGGAATTCGAGAAGGACGGCGAGGAGATCGAACTGGCGGTGCAAGGGCCGCTGATCCTCGACGAGGACCATCTGATCGCCAATGCGGCGGCCGACGGCGCTGGGCTTGCCTTCCTGTTCGAGGACTATGTCCGCGAGGCGTTGGCCACCGGCCGGCTCATTCGCGTGCTGGAAGACTGGTGCCCGCCCTTCGACGGTTTCTTCGCCTACTACCCGAGCCGCCGCCAGATGCGGCCGGCGCTGCGAGCCTTTGTCGATTTCTTCAAGATAGAAAGCCGGCTTGTAGGAGCGTCGTCGGCTTCGACATGACACATACAGGTAGAAGGGGATAGCCTTTGCAGGACCTGGTTTCCTCCCCCTTTGCGGAGACGAGGAACCCAAGCTCTGCGGAGGGCAGCGCCGGCATCCGAACAAGCCGCAGACGATCGGCTTGCTCGCTGCCATGCTTCGCATTGGCTTTTTTGCCGATTTCAGGCAAACCTCCACGCCTGCAATTTGAAGAGGGAGAAGCCTGATGTTCCGATGGGGTGTTTTGTCGACGGCCAAGATCGGCCGCGAGCATCTTTTGCCTGCAATGGTCGAGGCGGAGAACGGCGTGCTGTCGGCGATCGCCAGCCGCGACCTGTCGAAAGCCCGTGCCCTGGCCGATCGGTTCGGCGCCCCCCATGCCTTCGGCTCCTATGACGAGCTGCTCGCATCCAGGGATGTCGACGGCGTCTACATCCCGCTGCCGACCGCCCAGCATGTCGAATGGACCGCCAAGGCGATCGAGGCCGGCAAGCATGTTCTGGTCGAAAAGCCGCTGGCGCTCGACGCCAGGGACATTCCGCCGCTGATCAAGCTGCGCGACGCCAAAAACGTGCTGGTCTGCGAAGCCTTCATGGTCGTCTACCACCCGCAATGGGTCAAGGTGCGCGAGCTGATCGCCAACGGCGCCATCGGCCGGCTGCGCCATGTCCAGGGCGCGTTCTCCTACTACAATGTCGATCCCAAGAACATGCGCAACCAGCTCGACCTCGGTGGCGGCGCGCTGCCCGACATTGGCGTCTACCCGACGGTGTCGACGCGCTTTTCGACGGGCAAGGAGCCGCTGCGCGTCCAGGCGACGATCGAGCGCGACAAGACATTCGGCACCGACATCTACTCCTCGATCCGCGCCGATTTCGGCGACTTCGAATTGTCGTTCTATCTGTCGACGCAGATGGCGGCGCGGCAGGTGATGGTGTTCCACGGCGAGAAGGGCTTCATCGAGGTGCTTTCGCCGTTCAACGCCGGCATCTACGACCACCATCGCATCGAGCTGCACAACCAGAACCACAGCGAGGCGCAAGTGTTCCGCTTCCCCGGCATGCAGCAATACCGGCTGGAGGTCGAGGCCTTCGCGCGGGCGGCACAGGGCGGCACCGACCGCGTCTTCACGCTGGAAGAGTCCGTGCTCAACCAGAAGGTCATCGACGCCATCTTCCGCGCCGGCGAGAAGGAAGGCTGGGAGACGGTCTGACAATCGTCAGCCGGGGAGGAGAGCCGGGGGGAGAAAGTGGCTGACGATGCGGATGTGATCATTGTCGGCGCCGGCCTTGCCGGGCTCGTCGCGGCGGCCGAGCTGGCCGAGGCCGGCAAGAAGACCATCGTTGTCGACCAGGAGCCTGAACAGTCGCTCGGCGGCCAGGCGTTCTGGTCGCTTGGCGGCATCTTCCTCGTCGATTCGCCCGAGCAGCGGCGCATGCGCATCCGCGATTCGCATGATCTGGCGCTCGAGGACTGGCTTGGCACCGCCGCCTTCGACCGTGCGGAAGATTTTTGGCCGCGCCGCTGGGCCGAGGCCTATGTCGGCTTCGCCGCCGGCGAGAAGCGCTCCTGGCTGACGCAGCGCGGCATGAAGTTCTTCCCAATCGTCGGCTGGGCCGAGCGCGGCGGCGGCAACGCCGTCGGCCACGGCAATTCGGTGCCGCGCTTTCACGTCACCTGGGGCACCGGGCCGGGCGTGCTCGACCCGTTCGTACGGCGCGTGCGCGAGGCCGAGAATAGCGGGCTGATCCGATTCAAATTCCGCCACCGGGTCAACGAACTGACGCAGACAGGCGCCGCCGTGAATGGCGTGCGCGGCGACATGCTTGAGCCGAGCGATGTCGAGCGCGGCCGCAGGAGTTCGCGCGATATCGCCGGCGATTTCGAGCTCAAGGCGCAAGCGGTCATCGTCGCCTCCGGCGGCATCGGCGGCAATCCCGAGCTTGTCCGCAAAAACTGGCCGCAGCGGCTCGGCACGCCGCCCAAGTGCATGATCTCTGGCGTTCCCGACCATGTCGACGGCCGCATGCTGGCGATCACCGAACAGGCCGGGGGCAGCATCATCAACCGCGACCGCATGTGGCACTATGTCGAAGGCATCAGGAACTGGGCGCCGCTCTGGACCGACCATGCAATCCGCATCCTGCCCGGCCCGTCGTCGCTGTGGCTCGACGCCCGCGGCAAGCGCCTGCCGGTGCCGCTCTATCCCGGCTTCGACACGCTGGGCAGGCTCAGCCACATCATGAGCACCGGCTTCGATTATTCCTGGTTCATCCTGACCAAAAAGATCATCCAGAAGGAGTTCGCGCTGTCGGGCTCCGAGCAGAACCCCGACCTCACCGGAAAAAGCTGGCGCCAAGTGCTTGGCCGCGCCACATCGGGCGTTCCCGGTCCGGTAAAGGCGTTCATGGAGAAGGGCGAGGATTTCATCGTCGAGCCTGATTTGCCGGCGCTGGTCGCCCGCATGAACGCGCTTGTCGGCGGCGAGCCGCTGCTCGAACACGCGCAGGTCGAGCACGAAATCCGCGCCCGTGACCGGCAGCTCGACAATCCGTTCTCCAAGGATATGCAGATCACCGCCTTGCGCGGCGCCCGAGCCTATCTCGGCGACCGGCTGATCCGCACGGCCAAGCCGCACAAGATGCTCGACCCTGCCAATGGGCCGCTGATCGCGGTCAGGCTCAACATCCTGACCCGCAAGACGCTGGGCGGTTTGCAGACCGATCTCGACAGCCGCGTCCTGGGTACCGATGGCCAACCGGTCGAAGGATTGTACGCGGTTGGCGAAGCCGCCGGTTTCGGCGGCGGCGGCATGCATGGCTATGCGGCGCTGGAAGGGACGTTTCTTGGCGGCTGCATTTTTTCAGGCCGCAGCGCCGGCCGGGCGGCGTCGCGGGCAGTGGGGTAGGACCCTCACCAGATCCATTCGCCGCGTCCCAGAGCCGACACCGCGTCGATGATCCGGGAAAAGCTCGAGCGCGCACGACCGACCGTGTGCCGGCCTCTGAGATAGCCATGCACCAGCCCCGGCTCTTCGAACCAGTAGGCGTGACCCTCCTCCGCGACGAGGCGGTCGCGATAAGCCTCGCCGTCTGACGACAGCGGGTCGCATTGGGCGGTGATCAGCACAGTCGGCGGCAGATTGGCAAAATCGGCATCGGCCAGCGGCGACAGCGTGAGATCGCCGGTGCGGTCTTCGCCGCCGGTCCTGATATTCGTGTAGAAATCGAGGTCGCGGACCGTCAGCATCGGCGCCTCGGCATGGGTCACGTAAGAGCTTTGCGAGCGGTCGCCGCCAAGGCCGGGATAGATCAGCACCTGGCCGATCGGCCTTCGTGCATGGCCGCGCGTCGCATGGCTGACCGCGGCGGCAAGATTGCCGCCGGCGCTGTCGCCGCAAAGCAGGATCGGGCGCTTGTAGGTCGTCGCCGCCCATTCGAAGGCGCTGATGGCATCGTCGAAGCCGGCCGGATGCAGATGTTCCGGCGCCAGCCGGTAATCGACCGAAACCAGCTCATAGCCGGTGCGGCTGCAAAGCTCGGCGCAGAGGTCGTCATGGCTGTCGAGCCCGCCGAGGATATAACCGCCGCCATGGAAATAAAGCACCATCGCCGCCGCTTCCGGCGCGGGTGTGCGGTAGATGCGGATCGGGATGGGATGCGAAGGCGTGGCAATGGCGGTGGTCTCCGCCGTAACGTTGTCTGGGTGGCCGGCAGAGAATTCACGGCACATGCGGTCGTAGATGTCGCGCTGCTGATCGATCGTGTAGTCGATCGCATCAGGCGGATAGTAGGAATTGGTCCGCTCGATGAAGGCCCAGGTCTCGGCGTCGATCAGTTTTTTGTAGTCGGTCATGGACGCTGACCGGATCGCAACGAATTCGCCTGGACACCCCCCTCTGGCCTGCCCTGTTTGACAGAATTTGGCATCTCCCCCTCAAGGGGGGAGATTGGCAGCTTCGGCCTTGCAGCCCATCTTGCAATGTTGGAGATTGGCGAAAATCGAAGCGACATCCGATCTCCCCCCTTGAGGGGGAGATGGCCGGCAGGCCAGAGGGGGGTGTGACGGAGTGCCGTCATTTCAACAATACCTTCACTTCCCCTTCCACACTGGGTCGCGCTTTTCGGCAAAGGCGCGAAAACCCTCGAGATTGTCCTCCGAGCCGTACAGTGCGTCAACCGTCGGCAATTGGCGGCGCGTCACCCGGTTCATCGCGTCCTGGAAGGTGAGTGCTTCGGCGACCCGCGCCGTCTCCTTGATCGCGGCAAAGACCAGCGGCGGACCGCCGGCGAGCAGTCGTGCGATCTCCCAGACGCGATCCTCGAGCTTCTCCTTGGGCAGAACCTCGTTGACCAGACCCCAGCGATGCGCTTCGGCGACATCCATCCAGCGGCCGGTGAACAAAAGGTCCATGGCGACATGATAGGGAATGCGCTTCGGCAGCTTGATCGTCGCTGCATCGGCCAGCGTGCCGGCGCGAATTTCCGGCAGCGCAAAGGAGGAGTGATCCGACGCGTAGATGAGGTCGCAGGACAGCGCCAGCTCGAAGCCGCCGCCGACCGCCATGCCGTTGACGCAGGCGATGACTGGCTTGTTGAGATCGCGCAGCTCCTGCAGCCCGCCGAACCCGCCGACGCCATAGTCGCCGTCGACAGCATCGCCGCCGGCCGCGGCTTTCAGGTCCCAGCCGGCGCAGAAGAACTTGTCGCCGGCGGTCTTGACGATGGCGACCCGCAGATCCGGATCGTCGCGGAACGCCTTGAAGGTCTCGCCCATCAGCCGCGAGGTGTTCAGGTCGATAGCGTTGGCCTTGGGCCGATCGAGCGTGACTTCGAGGATCGTGCCCTCGCGGCGGGTGGTGATGACGTCAGACATTCTAGTTTTCTCCAAGTACCAGCAGCGCGTCGGCGATCCAGGCGCCTTTGCCTTGCGCGCAGACGATCAGCGGGTTGATGTCGAGCTCTTCGATCTCGCCGGCATTTTTCTGCACGAAGGCGGCGATGCCTGATATCGCCTCGATGGCCGCCGCGAGATCGGCCTTGGGCCGGCCGCGATAGCCTTCGAGCAGCGGGAACAATTTGAGCCGGCGCAATGCCGCCTCGATGTCGTCGCGGGTCGCCGGCAGCATCAGCGTGACGCTGTCGCGCAGCAGCTCGACCAGCACACCACCGGTGCCCAGCGTCATCACCGCGCCGAACATCGGGTCACGGGTGAAGCCGACGAGCAGTTCGGCGACGCCGTCGCGCACCATGCGCTCGACATAGAGGCCGGTGCCGAGCGCATCGAGATCATGGGCGGCCGTGCTGACGGATTCGGCGTCCCTGAGGTTGAGCCGAACCGCGTCAAGCTCGGATTTGTGGGTGACGCCCAAAGCCTTGAGCGCAACCGGAAAACCGAGCGCCATCGAGGAGATGACCGCCTCGACCGCATTGCCGGCGCGTTCACCGCTCGGCACGGGGAGCCCGGCCTCGATCAGCCGCGCTTTCGCCTCGGCCTCATCAGGCGTGACATGGTCGCCGGCCGGCGCCCCGGAAGCGGAGGTGTCGATCGGCTGCGCCTGCGGCTCGCGCCAGGCCCAGCCGATGAAGGCGGCCGCCTGGGCGGCGTCCATGGCTTCGGAAATGCCGAACAACGGCACCATGCCGCGTCCCATCAGCCCGGCGGTGTATTCCTCGGGCAGGTTTTCCGGCAGCGAGGAGACGATCGCGCCCTGCGCCTTGTTGGTCTTCAGCGCCGATTCGAAGGCGCGCAGCGTCGTCCACCAGTCGGTGTCGGAGCAGCGGTCGGGGCGCGGGAAATCGAGCACCAGCATGTTGAGGTCGAAGCCGCCCGACACCATGGCGGTGAAGGTGGCGGTCATCGCCGGCTCGTTGTTCCAGATGAAGGTGTGGTAGTCGAGCGGGTTGGCCACCGCAACCAGCGGCCCGAGCGTCGATTTGACGTGGGCGCGGTGGGTGTCGGTCAGCGCCGGGAAATTGACCCAGCGGCCTTCGGCGCTGTCGGCCATGACAGACGCTTCGCCGCCCGAACAGCTCATCGACGACAGCCGGTAGCCGGGCAGGGGGCCGGTGACGTGCAGTAGCTTGAGCGCCTCGATGAAGGCAGGGATGGAATCGACGCGGGCGATGCCGAGCCGCTTCAGGAAGGCGCCCGAGGCAGCGTCCGAGCCGGCCAAAGACGCGGTATGCGATACCGTTGCTTGCCGCGCCTGCTCGGAGCGGCCAACCTTCATGGCGATGATCGGTTTCTTCAGCTCTCGCGCCCGCGCGGCCAGCCTTTCGAAGCCGGCTACCGAATCGAACGCCTCGATATGCAGGCCGAGCGAAGTGACCCGATCGTCCTCGATCAGGCCGATCGCCATTTCCGAAAGGCCGGTCTGTGCCTGGTTGCCGGCGGTCATCAGAAAGGCGATCGGCAGGCCGCGCTTCTGCATCGTCATGTTGATGGCGATGTTCGACGACTGGGTGATGATGGCGACGCCGCGGCCGCCCTCGGCCAGCCTGATGCCGCCATGCTGGTCGGGCCATAAAAGCGCGCCGTCGGCATAATTGATCAGGCCGTAGCAGTTCGGCCCGATGATCGGCATCTGGCCCGCCGCAGCGACCAGTTCCGCCTGCAATCGCTCGCCATGCTCGTCATAAGCCTCGGTCTCGAGAAAGCCGGCGGCAAAGCAGACGGCGCCGCCGGCACCGCGCTCGGCCAGCGCCTTGACCACCTCGATGGTCGAATGCCGGTTGACGCCGACAAAGGCGGCGTCCGGGGCGCCGGGCAGGTCGGCCACCGAACGGTAGGCCTTGCGACCGGCGACTTCGTCCTTGGTCGGGTGCACCGGCCAGATCGCGCCGGCAAAGCCCATCTTGATCGACTGCGCGACGACGGCGGCGGCCTGTGCGCCGCCGAACACGGCAATCGTGCGCGGGCGCAAGAGGCGCTCAAGTTTGTGCATTTATCAGCCCCCGAACGGGCGCAGCAGCGCCCGTGAAATGATGTGGCGCTGGATTTCCGACGTGCCTTCCCAGATGCGCTCGACGCGGGCGTCGCGCCAGATGCGTTCCAGCGGCAGATCGTCCATCAGCCCCATGCCGCCATGGATCTGGATCGCCTCGTCGGCGACGAAGGCAAGCATCTCGGTGGCCTTCAGCTTGGCCATGGCCATGTCCTGATCGGTGACGGTGCCCTGATCGTACTTCCAGCCGGCTTCGAACACCATCAGGTCGGCCGCTTTCAGTTCTGTCGCCATATCGGCAAGCTTGAATGAAACGCCTTGGAACTTGCCGATCTGCTGGCCGAACTGCTGGCGCTGCGCGGCGTATTCAATCGCATGGCCAAGCGCCCGCTCGGCCCGGCCGAGACAGGTCGCGCCGACCTGCAGGCGGGTTGCGCCAAGCCACGAATTGGCGACGTCGAAACCCTTGTGGACCTCGCCCAGAACCTGGGCTCCGGATAGCCGGCAATCGTCGAATTCGAGGATGGCGTTGGTGTAACCGCGGTGCGAGACGTTGCGGTAGCCGTCACGCACCGTAAAACCCTTGGTGCCCTTGTCGACGAAGAAGGCGGTGATCTTCTTGCGTTTTCCACGCGGCGTCTCCTCTTCGCCCGAAGCCATGAAGACGATGGCGAAATCGGCAAGATCGGCATGGCTGATGAAGTGTTTGGTGCCGTTCAGCACCCAGTCGTCGCCGTCCTGAACCGCGGTCGCCTTCATGCCGCGCAGATCGGAGCCGGCGCCCGGCTCGGTCATCGCCAGGCAATCCCATTTCTCGCCGCGAATGCAGGGATAAAGATACTTTTCGCGCTGCTCCGGCGTGCCGGCCAAGAGGATGTTGGAAGGCCGCGCCACGCAGGTCCAGTGCAGCGCGTAATTGGCGCGGCCAAGTTCCTTTTCGTAAAGCAGCCAGGTCACCGTATCGAGGCCGGCGCCACCGACCTCCGCAGGCATGTTGGCTGCATAGAGCCCGGCTTCGATCGCCTTGGCCTTGATCTCATCGATCAGCTCGCGGCGCAGCACGCCGGTGCGCTCGACCTCGCGCTCATGCGGGTAAAGCTCGTTCTCGACGAAGGCGCGCGTCGTCTCGACGATCAGTTTCTGTTCCTCGGAGAGGCCAAAATCCATGGTCTCAGCCTTTCTTCTTTTTCTTCGGCTTTTCGGCCTTGGCCTTCTCGGCCGACTTGGAGGCGGTGGGCTTCTTCGCCGCAAGCTTGGCGAGCTGCTTCGTATAGTCCTTGTGCAAGGCGCCGGCGCCCCAGCCCCTGCCTTTGTTCTGCTTCGAGAGCGCATCCATGATGGCGACCAGATTGTCGTCGCGGATCTTTTCGAGTTCGCGGATCGACAGGCCATCCGCCTGATCGTCCGACTGCGTGGCGATCAGGTCGACCAGTTCGTCGTTGAACTCCGGCACATCCATCAGCTTGGTCCACGGCCATTTCAGGCACGGCCCGAACTGCGCCATGAAATGGCGCATGCCGGCCTCGCCGCCGGCGACGCGGTAGACCTGGAACATGCCCATCTGCGCCCAGCGCAGGCCGAAGCCATAGCGTATGATGTCGTCGAGTTCCTCGACCGTGCAGATGCCGTCCTTGATCAGCCACAGCGCCTCGCGCCATGCCGCCTCCAGCAGGCGGTCGCCGACGAACGCCTCGATCTCCTTGCGGATCACCACCGGTTTCATGCCGATCGAGGCGTACATCTCCTTGGCGACCTCGATCGCTTCGGGAAAGGTCTGCTCGCCGCCGACGATCTCGACCAGCGGCAGCAAATAGACCGGGTTGAATGGATGGCCGACGACCAGCCGTTCCGGATGCTTCTTCATCGCCACCTGCATGTCGGTCGGCTTGATGCCGGAGGTCGAGGAGCCGACGATGGCATTGGCCGGCGCATAGAGGTCGATCTCGGCCAGCACGCGGTGTTTCAGGTCGAGCCGTTCCGGCACGCTTTCCTGGACGAAATCGGCAGCGGCGACGGCGTCGGCAATGGTCTTGGCAAAGGTCAATTTGCCTTCTTTTGGCAGGCCGTCGGGCAGCATCTGCTTGTAGGCGCGGCGCGCGCCTTTCATCACTTCGCCGACCTTGCGCGCGGCTTCGGGGTCGGGATCGAAAATCGACACGTCGATGCCGTTCAAGAGCAGTCGCGCCACCCAGCCGGCGCCGATGACGCCGCCGCCGATTGCAGCTGCCTTGGTGATGATGCTCATGCGGAGGCTCCGGTTCTTGTCCTGGCTTTTTCCAGGTCGATGAGAGGCACGCGCTCGCCGGCGCGGATCACGGTGGGGTCATAGGCCCTGCGCGCAAACACCTCGAGCACGAAGGGCCGGAAGAAGTCGATCGGCAACGTCTCGTAGTCGGGGTCGAAGCTCGACTGGTCCCAGCGCTCACAGAACTGGTCGCAATCGTCGAAATAAAGGTGGCCGGCGAAACGGTCGCGCGCATGCGGATTGCCGCCGAGATGGTGGGCGTAATAGAGGCGCTGGAAGTCGCCGTGCTTTTCCACAACCCAGGTGCACTGCTCGCGCACGAAAGGTTTTAGGACCGAAGCTGCATATTCGTCGTGATTGTACGGTGCGTAGACGTCGCCGATGTCGTGCAGCAGGGCGCAGACGATCCAGTCGGTGTCGGCGCCGTCGCGCCATGCGCGCGTCGCCGCCTGCAGCGAATGGCCGAGCCGGGTGATCTTGTAGCCGGACAGGCCTTCGTCGAGTTGGACAAGCGCGTCAAGCAGCCGTTCGCCGGTCTTCGCCGCATAGTCGATCTCGTGCTCGGTGAGGAACGCGTAATCGTCGCGGTCGCCATCCTTCATTGCGGTGAATTTCACGGTCTTCATCGGCGGCTCCTCCCTACCGATTGCTTGTTCAAAGCGGCGCGCGCTTTGTCAAATTGAGCTTCTTGCGCACTTCATCGGGGCCGATGACCCTTGCGCCCATGTTCGACACGATGCTGACCGCCCGCTCGACCAGCTGCGCATTGGTTGCCAGCACGCCCTTGTCGAGCCAGAGATTGTCCTCGAGCCCGACGCGGACATTGCCGCCGGCCAGCACCGCGGCGGCGGCATAGGCCATCTGGTTGCGGCCGATGGAGAACGCCGACCAGGTCCAACCTGACGGCACATTGTTGACCATCGCCATAAAAGTGTTGAGATCGTCCGGCGCGCCCCATGGCACGCCCATGCACAACTGCACGAGAGCATCCGGGTCCAGCACCTTTTCCTCGACCAGTTGCTTGGCAAACCACAGATGGCCGGTGTCGAAGGCCTCGATCTCCGGCTTGACGCCAAGCGCCGTCATCATGCCGCCCATGGCGCGCAGCATGCCTGGCGTGTTGGTCATGACATAGTCGGCCTCGGCGAAATTCATGGTGCCGCAGTCGAGCGTGCATATCTCCGGCAGGCACTGGCGCACATGTTCCACGCGGTTGGTGGCGCCGCCCATATCGGTGGCTTTCTCGTTCAGCGGCAGCGGGTTTTCCGGCGAGCCGAACACCATGTCGCCGCCCATGCCGGCGGTCAGGTTCAGCACCACGTCGACGTCTGCCGCACGGATGCGCTCGGTCACTTCGCGATAAAGCTGCACGTCGCGGCGCGGCCGGCCGGTTTCGGGGTCGCGCACATGGCAGTGGACGATCGCCGCACCCGCCTTTGCCGCGTCGATGGCCGAATCGGCGATCTGCTTGGGCGAGCGCGGCACATGCGGGCTGCGGTCTTGCGAGCTGCCGGACCCGGTTATGGCACAGGTAATGAAGACCTCACGGTTCATCGCAAGCGGCATCGACTTTTCTCCCAATCAGCACAGATGGCCCCGATCAAACATGGATCCAATCGAACAGATGGCAACAATGCCTGACTTGCCGGAAACTGTTTTGCATTTTACGAAGTGCGTATGATGAAAAACGAAAAGTCGTCGATCTTTCGCGCCGAACGGTTGCCGCTCAAGGTGACGCTGCTGGTGTTTTCCGGGTCGTCGATCATGTGCGTGGCCTCGGCCGTCGATCCGCTGCGCGCCGCCAACCGTTTGGCCGGCGAGCCGCTGTTCTTTTTTCGGCTGGTTGCGGTCCCCGGCGACGCGCCGGCCACCACATGCGGCCTGCCGGTTGCGGTCAGCGGCCGCTTCGATGCGGCGGATACGACGGATGTGCTTGTCGTCGTCGCCGGTTTCGGCACGCAGAACTATGCCACGTCGGCCCTGCTTGCCGGCCTGCGCCGAGCGGGGCGCGCCGCACGCGCCTGCGGCGGCGTCGAAGCCGGTACCTGGCTGGTCGCCCGCGCCGGTCTGCTGGAAGGGCGCAGCGCCACCACCCATTGGGAGGACATGGAGGATTTCTCCTCGGCCTTTCCCGAGGTCGACGTTCGCCCCGACCGCTATGTCATCGACGGGCCGGTCTTCACCTCCGGTGGCGCTTCGCCGACCTTCGACCTGATGCTGCATCTGATCCGCACGCGGCTCGGCATGGCGGTCGCGCTCGATGTGGCAAGCGTCTTCATCTACGACCAGGCACGCGCCGCGACCGACGCGCAGCCTTTGGTCTCGCTCGGCCGCCTCGACGGCTACGATCCGCGGCTTGCGCAAGCCATCCGGCTGATGGAAACCCACGTCGACCAGCCCTTGACCATCGCCGCGGTGGCAAAGCGTGCCGGGGTGACGGCACGTACGCTGGAAAGCATCTTTCGCAAGTCGATCGGCGAGACGCCGGGCGCCTATTATCTCAGGCTGCGGCTGGGTGCAGCGCGCCGGCTGGTGGTCGACACGCGCGTGGCCATGGCCGATATTGCCGGGCGAACGGGGTTCTCGTCCGCCGCGGCATTTTCCAGGGCGTTCTCAAGAGCTTTCGGCGAAGCGCCGGTCAGGCTGCGCAGGAGATAGTCGGGTCAGGCAGCGTCCTGGCGGTCGCTTTTGCCGTCGATCTGCGAGCGCATCTGTCTCGCAAGGTGGGTCTCGAAGCGGCTGGCGACCGCGCGGTCCCATTCGTTTGCACCGCGCGCGCCATCCTTCGGATGCGGCAGCGCCATCAGCCGGTCGATGATCGATCCCTCGCCAGATGAGAGCAGGGCGTCGATTTCGCGTTCGTGCTGCATATCGGTTCGCCTCCTTCTTTCTGTTCCCGCCACGAACCACATATACAAGATTCGTGACGGCTGTTTGAAGGCAAGAGCGAGGCGATTGAGGGGCGGTGCGAGGCAAAACCTTGTCGTCGGTTCCGCCCTCGCGCAAAGCTGTTCCGGGCCGGCGGGTCGGTCAACAGACCCGCCGGTGCGGCACCTCAGACGTATCGGTTGACGATATTCTCGAGCAGTTCCTGGCGGCCGGATTTCGGCTGCGGCTCGATCTTCTTCTTGACGACGCGCTCGGTGATCTCCTCCAGCGTCCGCTTGCCGGCAAGCATCGCCTTGGCCTCGGCCGAGTTCCAGCCGGCATAGCGCTCGGCCAACGGTCCCAACAGCGCCTTGTCCCCGACCATGCGAGCGGCGGCCTTGAGGCCGCGTGCACAGCAATCCATGCCGCCGATATGGCCAATCAGCAGATCCTGCGGATCGAGCGACTGTCGCCTAAGCTTGGCGTCGAAATTGGTGCCGCCGGTCTTGAAGCCACCGGCCTGCAGGACCTGATAATAGGCCAATGCCATCTCCGGCACGTTGTTGGGGAACTGGTCGGTGTCCCAGCCCGACTGGTAGTCGTTGCGGTTCATGTCGATCGAGCCGAAGATGCCGAGCGCATTGGCCAGCGCCAGTTCATGCTCGAAGGAATGGCCGGCCAGGATCGCATGGCCCTGCTCGATGTTGAGTTTGACCTCCTTCTCCAGCCCGAAGCGCTTCAGGAAGCCGTAGACCGTGGCGACGTCATAGTCGTACTGGTGCTTTGTCGGCTCCTGCGGCTTCGGCTCGATCAGGATGGTGCCCTTGAAGCCGATCCGGTGCTTGTAGTCGACGACCAGGTTGAGGAAGCGGCCGGCCTGTTCCTGTTCGCGGGCAAGGTCGGTGTTGAGCAGCGTCTCATAGCCCTCGCGGCCGCCCCACAGCACATAATTCTCGCCCTTCAGCCGCTTGGTGACGTCGATGCAGTGTTTGACCGTCGCTGCCGCATAGGCAAAGACGTCCGGGTCGGGATTGGTGGCGGCTCCCGCCATGAAGCGGCGATTGGAGAACAGGTTGGCCGTGCCCCAAAGTAGCTTGACCCCGGTCTTCTTCATCTTCGCCGCAAAATAATCTGATATCTCGTCGAGCCGCGCGGCACTTTCAGAAAAATCTTTTCCCTCCGGCCGCACATCGGCATCGTGGAAGCAGAAATAGGGAACACCCAGCAGCGAAAACATGTCGAAGGCGACATCGGCCTTGAGCTTGGCCAGTTCCATCGTGTCGGTGCCACCGGCCTCGGCGAACCACGGCCGCTCGAAGGTCTGGCCGCCGAACGGATCGCCGCCTGGCCAGGCGAAGGAATGCCAGTAGGCGACGGCAAAGCGCAAATGGTCTTCCAGCCGCTTGCCGGCGACAACCTCATCGGGATTGTAGAACCGGTAGGCCAGCGGATTGGTCGAATCCGGCCCCTCGTATTTGATCTTCTGGATGTCGCCGAAAAAGCCGCTGGTCATGTCTGTCTGTCCTCTCGCAGGGTTCGGTCCTGATTACCTCAGGCGTAATTGGTTTCGCGCTGGCGCTGGATGAAAAGGGTCATGTCAAAGCCAATCAACCACGGAGACAGACCATGACCGACCTCAACACGATCGCCGAAAACTACATCGCCGCCTGGAACGAGAGCGATGCCGCGCGCCGGCAAGCCTTGCTCAAGGCGGCCTTCACCGATGACGTCAGCTACCGCGATCCGATCATGCAGGGAGACGGCCACAATGGCCTCGCCGCACTGATCAATGGTGTCCAAAAACGATTTGCCGGCTTCCGGTTCTCGCTGAAGGGCAAGCCGGACGGGTTTGGCGACACGATCCGCTTCTCGTGGAATCTCGGGCCGGAAGGCACCGATTCCGTCATCGAAGGCACCGACATCGGCGTCATCGAGAATGGCCGCCTGAAAAGCGTCACCGGCTTTCTCGACAAGGTCCCGGCACAGTGAGGTGATCTCGGGCCGCGGCGTGGGTGGGAAACCACTCACGCCGTGGCCGCCTTGATAGCCGGGTAAAGCAAGCGGTAGCGCTGATAGGCATCCGCATAGGCGTTGCTTAGCGCGGCGACCGGCTCGATTGTGGCATCGGTGGCCGGCGCCGTGCACACTCTGAGCGGATCGGCGCCCGTCGCCGCGATCAGGCCAAGCCTCGCTGCACCGAAGGCGGCGCCGAAATCGCCGTCGGCGGGAATGTCGACGGGCAGGCCGAGCGCGGTGGCGATTGCCTTTAGCCAGTAGTGCGAGCGCGAGCCGCCGCCGATCGCCGTCACCCGCGTCAGCGTCGTGCCGGCTTTGGCCAGGGCTTCGAGACTGTCGCGGAAGGCGAAAGCCACGCCCTCCAGCACGGCCTGGGTCAACACGGCGCGGCTCGATTCATGCGCAAGCCCGGTAAACGAGCCGCGAATGGCCGCATCATTGTGCGGGGTGCGCTCGCCCGAGAGATAGGGCAGGAAGGACACGCCGGTCGGCGCCTTCAGCGTATCGCCGAGCTCGGCGGTCAGCTCGCCGGCGCCTTTGCCTGAAATCTCGGACAGCCAGTTGAGCGAATCGGTTGCCGACAGGATGACGCCCATCTGGTGCCAGGTGTCGGGCAACGCGTGGCAGAATGTGTGCACCGCGCTTTCCGGGTTGGGCAGATAGGACGCATTGGCGGCAAACAGCACGCCTGACGTGCCAAGCGAGACAAAGGCCTGGCCGGCGGCGACCGTGCCCATGCCGCAAGCCGACGCCGCATTGTCGCCGGCGCCACCAGCGATCGGGATGCCCGCCTGCATCCCCCATTTCGAGGCCAGTTCGCTGCGCAACGCGCCAGCCTTCTCAGTGCCTTCGACCAGTGACGGCATCTGCTTCTCGTCGAGCGACGTGGCGGAAAGCAGGTCGGATGACCAGCCTCGCTTGCCGACATCGAGCCAGGACGTGCCGGCCGAGTCCGACATCTCTGAAATATGCTCGCCGGTGAGCCAGAGCCGCAGAAAATCCTTTGGCAGCAAAACCTTTGCCAGTTTGGCGAAAATATCCGGCTCATTGTTTCTCACCCAGACCAGCTTTGGCGCGGTGAAACCGGGAAACACGATGTTGCCGGTCAGCTTGCGAAAGCGCGGGTCGGCGTCGAGCTTGGCGGCCTCGGCATGGCTGCGCGTGTCGTTCCACAGGATGCAGGGGCGCAGCACCTGGTCGCCGGCATCGAGCAATGTAGCGCCATGCATCTGGCCGGAGAGGCCGATTCCTTTGACGGCGGCGAGCTGTTCTGGATGAGAAACCTTGAGCTCGGCGATCGCTCCCTCGCAGGCGCGGATCCACTCGGCGGGGTTCTGCTCCGACCAGCCGGGGTGCGGCCGAGACACGTCGAGTGACGCGTGGCCGGATCCGATGATGCTCTGCCCGGCATCGATCAACAGCGCCTTGACGCCCGACGTGCCCAGATCGAGGCCGAGATACATGGTGTCCTCCCATTGTCATTAATTTTTTCGGATCTCGAAAAAATCTGACTTGGCAGTTTTTAAGACAAGATCCGCCTCCGGTCAATTCTCCGACAAATCGGCAGCCCGCCGCGAAAGCAGCGCCGACAGCGGGCTGTCGGGCCGCGCCAGCGCGCGTTCCGCGGCAAGTGCCCTTGCCAATGCACGGTCGCCCGACCGCAGCGCTGCCTCGATCAGCGTCAGGTCGACGACGTCGCGTTGTGCATGACTGCCGCCGAAGCGGTGGGCGATCGCCCGGATGGGCCGGATCAGGCGGACCGTCTCGGCATAATTGCCTTCGCCGAACGCCTTGATGGCGAGCGTCAGGGGATGGCCGACATCCCGGGTAAAGGCGGCGTTGTCGTCGTTGGCGTGCATGGCCTCGTGCTGCGCCTCGAGCAAGGTGCGAGCCGGCGTCTCTTGGCCGGCGCCGACGAGGGCCATCATTGCGTGGGCATCGTTGAAGGCATAGTTGCCGGCGCTGGCCTTCGCCCAGTTGGCGGCGAGTGCCGCCCAGCGGCCGCCGACATCGACGCCGCCGAGATGCAGCCGCCACAGGATAGACGAAGCATCGACCATGTTGAGCGCCAGCGTCGAGCGTTCGCCGTAGATTGGGCCGTCATAGAGCGCCAACGCCTCGTCGGTCTCGCCGAGATCGTAGTGGAACAGCGCCAGATGCCACCAATTATGCACTTTCAGGAAGCTTTCACGCGTCCACGCGTCGGGGTTGGCGCGCATCCAAGCGATGCCATCCCTTTGCCGGCTCTGCATTTCCATGACATGGGCGACGGCGTGCTGCGCCCAGCCGTCGCGCGGCTCGATGTCGACTGCCATGCGGCCAAGCTTTTCGGCGCGCGCATAGTCGCCCATTTCCTCCAGCCCGAACGCCTGCATGCCGAGTATGGCGTGGTAGCCCGGCATGCCGCTCTGCCACGACGGCAGCGCGCGGCCGATGCGGTCGCGCAGCATGCGGGCATTGCCGGTGAAGAAATCGATCTGGTGCCCGGTCTGCAGCGCCAGCGCATCGAGCGGAAACTCGATGGCGATATCCTCGAGCAGACGAGCGGCTTCATGCCAGCGTCCTGCGGCAAGATGGCCAAGTGCTGCGACATGCGCCTGCTCGCGCGGCGAGGCGGCAAGCGGCAGTGCCGCCTCGTGGCATGTCCTGGCCACGGCTGCCGCCTCGCGCTCGGTGGCGAGGCCGAAGAGATAGCCCTTGAACACATGCGCCATGACGAAGCCGGGATCCTCGGCGATGGCGCGATCGACCGAGCCGACCGGGTCGCCGATGAAGCATTGCAGTTCGCGCACGGCCTGGCTGTAAGGCGAGAACCCGGCCTCCGTCGCGCCAGAAAATGTCAGCCCGAATGCGTCCCTGACTGCCACGTCATGTCCTCAATTGCCCGAGCGCATCGCCACTGTGGCGATGCCGGCGCCGACCAGCAGCGTGCCGCCGGTGCGGTTGAAGATGCGGATCGCCTTCGGGTTGCGAACGACGTTGCGTGCCCTTGCGGCGATCAGCGCGTAACCGAAGGCATTGGCGAAGGCGAGCGCCAGGAAAGTCGTCTCGAAGATCACCATCTGCGTCCAGAAATCGGCATGCCGGTCGAGGAACTGCGGCAGGAAGGCGACGAAGAAGGTGATGCTTTTCGGATTGAGCGCGGTGACCAGCCAGGCATGCGCCATCATCTTGGCCGAGGACACCGCGTCCAGGCGCGGCTCGGCCTTGAGCGTGCCGCCGGCGCGAAACAGCTTTATGCCGAGATAGATCAGATAGCCGGCGCCGACCACCTTCAGCACCGTGAACACGGTGGCCGACGCCGCCAGCAGCGCGCCGATGCCCAGCATCGACAGCGTCATCGCCGTAAAATCGCCAAATGCCACGCCAACCGCCATCGGCAGCGCGGTGCGCCAGCCCTGGCCGAGCGCATAGGATACGACCAGAAGGATGGTCGGGCCGGGAATGACAAGAAGGATCGTCGAGGCGGCGGCAAAGGCGGCCCAGTTTTCGAAGGACATGTTCGTCTCCTTGAGCTCAAAGAAGAGGATAAATCCTTGGGCTCACAAAGATGTAAAGGGGCAAAAATCGAAAATGCCCCTGGTTAACATCAGGCGACGGTTCTTCACGCTTTTTCAACCATGATTGGTGAAAATGCACTCTATCCGGCCGGACCGTGTTTCCCGCCGACAGCGTAGGGTTTGGGTAGATGCGCGAGTTGCCGCAAGGTCTGACGCCGCCGCACAATGGCGACGAAATCGAAATTTCCGAAATCCAGCTTTCCCGCCGCGCAGTGTTGTCCGGCGCCGGTGCGCTGGGGCTGCTCGGCGTCGCCGGCTGCAGCCAGACGCTCGACCTGTCGGCGCTGCAACTCGACGGCGTCACCACCGGCGCGATCACCCCTGTCCGCCCGAGCATCAGCGTCGACAAGAACATCACCAGCCCTGGTGTGATGTATGCCTCCGTCACCGACGGCGGCTTCACGCTGCCGGAAGTGCCCTACCTCAAGGTCAAGCCGGAGTTCCGCCGCCAGATCGTCGTCGACCCGACTGGCGAGCAGCCCGGCACCATCGTCGTCCATTCGCAGGAGCGGCTGCTCTACTTGGTGCAGCCCGGCGGTGACGCTATCCGTTACGGCGTCGGTATCGGCAAGGAAGGCTTTCGCTGGTCCGGCCGCGCCAACATCCAGTACGGCAAGGAATGGCCGACCTGGAGGCCGCCGGCCGAGATGATCGCCCGCAAGCCGGAACTGGTGAAATGGCAGGCCGGGCAGCCCGGCGGCCTCGACAACCCGCTCGGCGCGCGTGCGCTGTACATCTACCAGAACGGCCAGGACACCGGCTACCGCATCCACGGTTCGCCCGAATGGTGGAGCATCGGCCAGGCGATGTCGTCGGGCTGCGTTCGCCTGATCAACCAGGACATCATCGACCTCTACAGCCGCGTCTCCAGGAAGAACCCGGTCGTCGTCGTCTGACCCTCCCGGTCATCGTCTGAACTCGAGGCGGCTGACGCGGCCGCTCGACTCTCCCGTTGCGCGATCTCGCAAGACAGGCGAATGTGACTTGCAAAGCCACTGCTCGGGAGACGTGAAGCATGTCCGGAACTTTTGTCATCGCGCAAGGCGGCGGCCCGACCGCCGTCATCAACCAGACGGTGGTGGGCGCCGCGCTCGAGATCCGCAAGCGGCATCCCGGCGCCAAGGTGTTGGGCTCCATCCATGGCGTGCGCGGCATCCGCGACGGCAACTATGTCGATCTTTCGGCTATCCCTGAGGACCGGTTGCGGTTGATTGCGGCGACGCCGAGCGCCGCGCTTGGCTCGACGCGCGACAAGCCGGACGAGGCCTATTGCGAGATCATCCTCAACGGCCTGAAGAAGGCGGGCGCCGATGCCTTCATCTACATCGGCGGCAACGACACGTCCGGCACGCAGCAGATCCTGACCGACGCCGCCGGCGGCAAGATGGCTTTCGTCCATGCGCCGAAAACCATCGACAACGATCTCGAGGAGAACGACCACACGCCGGGCTTCATTTCGGCAGCCGAGTTCGTCGCCGGCGCTTTTCTCTCAGTCGACCTCGATTTCCGTGCTCTGCCGGGCATCTATGTCGGCATCGTCATGGGCCGGCACGCCGGTTTCCTCACCGCCGCCGCCGCCGCATGGCAGCTTGATCCCGACAGCGGCCCGCATCTCGTTTATGTGCCGGAGCGTCCGTTCTCGGCTGCAGCCTTCATCGACGACGTGCGCGCCACGCTCGATCGCCACAAGCGCTGCATCGTCGCAGTCTCCGAAGGCGTCAGCACCGCCGACGGCAAGGCGCTGGTCGAAAGTCTTGTCCCGCCGGACAAACTGGAGCGCGATGCGCATGGCAACGTCAAGCTGTCGGGCAGCGACCTGCCGGCCGCCCTCGAGCGCGCGCTGGCCGAAGGATTGCCGGGCAAGCGGGCGCGCGTCGATGCGCTCGGCTACATGCCGCGCGGCTATGTCGGCGCCATCAACCCCGTCGATGCGCAGGAAGCCTTCGATGCCGGCGTCTTTGCGGTCGCTGTCGCCGAACAGGGCGGCGGCTCGGTGGCACTGCAATATGACGGCGAGAAAACCGTGCTGAAGAAGGTGCCGCTGAAAAACGTTGCCGGCAAGACCCGTCACATGCCCGACGATTTCATGCTGCCGGATACCAACCAGCTCTCCGACGCAGGAATGGCCTATCTGAAGCGGCTGGTTCCCGAAAAGTACAAGGTCGGAAAGCCGTTCGTCTGATGCCGGCTTTTGCCTGATGCTTGACTGGTTCAGCAGAACAGCAGTTGACGCCGCTACAACAATGCTGACCGAGCCGTTCGTGCATGATTTCGTGCGCGCCAACATTTGGCATTTGCGCGGCCGCGACGTCGACCTGCTTGTCGACACCGGCATGGGGATTTGCCCGCTGGCGCCGGAGATCGACACACCTGATGGCAAGCCGCTGCTCGTCGTCGCCACCCACATCCACCTCGACCATGTCGGTTCGCTGCACGAATTCCCGCTGCGGGCGGGACCGAGGATGAGTGCCGCGCAATTCGACAGCATGGACGACGCCGTCACCTACGCCCACATGTTTCATGATCTCGACGGCGCCGTCTCGAAGCTGCCGGCGCCGGGCTGGAAAGCGGCCGAATACAGAATCCCGCCAGCGCCGCTGACGCGGACGCTTGACGAGGGCGATCTGGTCGACCTTGGCGACCGGCAATTCCGCGTGCTGCATCTGCCCGGCCATTCGCCGGATTCGATCGCGCTGTTCGATGAGGCCGACGGCCTGTTCTTCGCCGGCGACGCCATCTACGACGCCATGCTGATCGACGACCTGCCGGACTCCGACCGATCAGCCTATCGCCGAACAATGCAGCGGCTGCTCGATCTGCCTGTCAGCATCGGCCATGGCGGCCATGGACCAAGCTTCGACGGCAACCGGATGCGCGAGATCGCCACCGGTTATCTCAGGCGAACAGACGGCGCATAAGCCAAGAATCTGGTTGCCCGCCAGAATATCTTTGACAACATTGGTGAAGGCCGACAGGCGGCCTGATGCAAACGGATTGTCTCGATGATCACCCGCGGCTTCTCTTCAGGACGAAAGCCCCCGACGGATGCGGATGCGCGTATCCCGCCGGGGCAGTATCTCGAGCAAGGGTTTCCGGTGCTGTCGGCCGGGCCGACGCCGCGTGTGCGTACCGAGGACTGGTCGTTCACGCTCAAGCACGGACCGCGGCCGATCAAGACGTGGAACTGGACAGAGTTCAACGCGCTGCCTTTGACCAAGATGACGCGCGACATCCATTGCGTCACCGCGTGGACCAAGTTCGACACGGCGTGGCAGGGTGTGCTGGTCGACGATATTCTGGCGGATGCCGGCATCGAGCCACCGACGGCCTTCACGCTGGCGCTGTCCTTCGACGGCTATACAACCAACGTGCCGACGCAGGATCTCACTGCCGGCAAGGCGATGGTGGCGTTGCTTTACGAAGGCAGGCCGATCACGCCGGACCACGGCGGCCCGGCGCGGCTGCTGGTTCCGCATCTCTATTTCTGGAAGTCGGCCAAATGGCTGAATGGGCTGCAGTTCACCGAGCGTGACGAGCCCGGCTTCTGGGAGCTGCGCGGCTATCACATCTATGGCGACCCGTGGCGCGAGCAGCGCTATACGGGCGATCCATGAGCGACGGGCCGGCGGCGCAGTCGCCCTGGCAGACGGTGACCATCGCCCGCATCGAAAAGCGCACGCCGCGCGTCACCAGCTTTTTCCTCCAGCCGTCGCGGCCCTTCGCCTATCGTGCCGGGCAGCACGTCGATGTCAGGCTGACGGCGCCGGACGGCTATCAGGCGCGCCGCTCCTACTCCATCGCCTCGGCGCCGGAAGCCGGCGAGACGATCGAACTGGCGATCGAAAGGCTCGATGATGGCGAGGTCTCCCCCTTCTTCCACGATATCGCGGCGGTCGGCGACGAGGTCGAGTTGCGCGGACCGCTCGGCGGCCACTTCGTCTGGTCCGACAGCGACGGCGGCCCGCTTCTGCTGGTCGGCGGCGGGTCCGGCATGGTGCCGCTGATGGCGATGATCCGCCATCGTGCCGCACGCAAATCGGTGGTGCCCGCGGCGTTGGTGTTTTCTTCAAGGGTTTGGGACGAGGTGATCTTTCGCGATGAGCTGATCGATTTCCACGATCGCCGGGACGGCTTCGATCTGGTGCTGACGCTGACCCGCGAGCCCGCCCGGCGCCCGGCGGACTATTCACGGCGGATCGACGTTGCGATGATGGAGCAATCGATGGTGCGGCTGCCCGCACCGCCAAGGTTCGCCTTTGTCTGCGGCTCGAATGCCTTCGTGTCGGCCGCCGCCCAGGCGCTGATCGATGCCGGCGTTCCGGCAAGCCTCATCCGCACCGAGCGCTACGGGGTTTAAGCTCCCCGGTCAGGCGTCGATCTCGAGCGCCGTCAGCGGCTTCGAACAGCAGGCCAGGATGAAGCCGTCGTCGATCTCGTGATCGAGGATGCCGCCATTGTGGCTCATCTCGACTGTGCCCGAGACCTTTTTCACCTTGCAGGTTCCGCACAGGCCGAACTCGCAGGCTGCGGGAATTCGTACGCCCGAAGCGCGCGCCGTCTGCAGCACGGTCTGGCCGGCAACGCAGTCGGCATCGATATCCGAAAGCGAAAAGCGGATCGGCGTTGCGGCCTCGGCAGGTACCTCGACCCCACCCTTTGCCGGCCCACCCTCTGGCGGCGAACCGAACGGGGCCGGTATTTCCTCCACCGCCGGGGCCGCAAAGCTCTCCTGATGGTAGTTGGCCATGTCGAAGCCGGCCGCCTCCAGCATCTGCCGCACGGCGCGCATGAACGGGTCGGGGCCGCAGCAGAAAATTTCGCGCTCGCGAAAATCGGGCGCCAGCAGCGGCAGCCTTATCGCGTCGATCCGGCCCATATGGCCGAACCAGCCCTCACGGCTGGACCGCTCCTCGATCATGAAGCCGAGCGTCAGGCCCGGCATGCGGCTGCCGAGCAGCTCGAGTTCCTTGCGGAAGATGATCTCCTCGGGCTTTCGCGCGCAGTTGACGAAGCCGACATCGGTCCATGGCGCGCAGTCGTTCAGCCAGCGCAGCATCGACATCATCGGCGTCACGCCGGAGCCGGCCGAAATGAACAGATACTTGGCCGCGGGATGGCTGTGCAGCGAAAAGTCGCCCGCCGGCCCATAGGCCTTCACGTGAACGCCGGGCTTCAGATTGTCGAACATCCAGCGGGTGCCGAGGCTGCCGGCCTGCGCTTTCACCGTCACCGCGATCGAGAACGGCCGCGACGGCGAGGACGACAGCGTATAGGTCCGCATCAGCGGGCCCTCGGTGGTCGGCAGTTCCAGCGTCACGAACTGCCCCGGTCTGTAGCGGAACCAGGTCTGGTTGTCAGAGCGGAAGGTGAAGGTCTTCACGTCAGGCGCCTCGTCGCTGACGCCGATGACTTCCAGCACCTGGAGCCTGTCGTTCCAGGGCGCCATCTCGTCGAGATGGCGGTAGAGGCCAAGGTCCGTCATCGCATTCATCCCCTTGACCCCGTTCAGGCGACGCTGCGCAGCGCCGGCCGCCCGGCCTCGGCAAGGCGCGGCCCGATGAAGGAGGCGTACCATTCGACGAACTGGATGACGCCGCCCTCATGCAGTTCCGAATAGGGGCCGGGCTCATAGGCCGGCGACAGGATGCCGAAGGCGTTTTCCTCGACGATGCGACGGTCCTGATCGTTGGTCTCGGTCCAGACATGGGTGAGTTCGGCGAGGTCGTAATCGACGCCTTCGACCGCGTCCTTATGGACAAGCCATTTGGTGGTGACGGCCGTTTCCGTGGCACTGATCGGCAGCACGCGGAAGGTGACGGCATGATCGCCGAGGATATGGTTCCAGGTCGTCGGATAGTGATAGAGCAGCAGCGAGCCGATACGGTCGGTCGAAACGCTGTCGGAAAGGTTCTTCTTCACCGCGCGTCTTCCCGTCATCGTGTAGCTGACGGCGTCGCGCAGCAGCGGCGCGCGGGTGGCGCGATACTGCCCGGCCGGATCGATGCGGAACTTGCTCGGCAGGCCTGCCGCCTCGCATTTCGCCCAGTGCGCGAGCATCTCCGGATCGCTGTCGGCGCCCTGCACCCCGGTCACCGTCGGCGCTTCCGGGAATGTCTTGCAGAGTTCCGGATGGTTGCCGGCGCAATGATAGCACTCGCGGTTGTTCTCCCAGACGAGCTTCCAGTTGCCCTTCTCGACGATGGTCGATTCGAAGGCGACTTTTGCCTCGCGCAGCCGGTGCGGCAGGAGGTAAGGCTCGATCATGGCTCGCATCGGCGCGAAGTCGACCGGCTCGTTGGCCAGGCAGATGAAGATGTAGCCGCCAACGCTTTCGCAAGCCACCGGCTTCAGGCTGAACTGGCTCTTGTCGAAGCCGTCTGCCATCTGGCGAGCAAACAACAGCCGGCCGTCCAACTCGTAGGTCCACTGGTGATAGGGGCAGACCAGCTTCGCCGCAGTGCCCTTGTCGGCATTGCAGACACGGCTGCCGCGATGCCGGCAGGAATTGTGGAAGGCATTGATCTTGCCTTGCTGGTCGCGGACCAGCACGACCGGATAGTCGCCAATCTGGGCGGTGATATAGCTGCCAGCTTTCGGCAACTCGCAATCGTGGCCGATGAACAGCCAGTCGCGATACCAGATCAGCTCCATGTCGAGCTTGAAGAAATCTGGATCGGTGTAGAAGGGCTGCTCGAGCGAATAGCCTTGCCTGCGGCCGTGCAAGAGCCTCAGCATGTCGTTGCGCGCGTCCATGTCCTGTCCTCGTGTAAGGACTGAACTGGTGGTGATGGAGGGAGGATCGGCCGCAGACCGGCGACAGGGCCGACATGCATCATCCACCTCTTGACCGCCCACCGCGATCAGTCGAGTCTAAAAATCTCGGGCTGGTTTCCGGGCTCTGGAGTGTCCTTGCGGACTCATCGCGACACCTTCCCAGGCTTGTGGCCCAGTGGTCTCCCGTTGCGACTTGAACTCCACCACCGTTGCGGGGGCAGCACCGGGTTCTGACCGGCTTCCCAATTCTCCGCTTCGTCGTCACCAAGCGGCACCTGAGATGGCGTGATCTAATCATGCCGGCCGGCTGACTGTCGGCATGAAAGCGACATCGTATCCATGCGGCGCGACACCGCCGGCGAAACCTGCAGGTTTATATCTGCAGGGCTGAAACCCCACTTTTCGGCGGCCACTGTCGGCTGCTGTGACATCGAATCTGACCCGCGGCGGAGGTCAGGAAAGTTAACAGTTTACCAAAGTGACTATTAGCCGCTTCTAAAATCGAACCGAACGGTTCGTTTCTGTTGACAGCGTGCAGCACCCTGTGAACGCAGATCCGCCAATCCGTCAAATCATGAATGGCTAATTTTGAATAAGGTATTGAAAACAAACCATAAAACCATGGTAGCAGATGCCTCTGGTACAATTTCAAGGTGTAGATTCTTGGTCCACACGGAACAACTTCGTGATTGGAATCCGCCGAATGGCCTTCCCACATCGGGGCTGTCCGAATGACGCGCATCCTCCCAAGACACGCCGCTAGGCGGACGGAAGACTAAGATACTGGAGTACTAAAATGAAAAAGATCGCTCTTGCTGCCGTCGCCGCTCTGGCCATCACCGGCAGCGCCTTTGCCGGCAGCGACCATTATGGGTCCAACGCCGCCAACCAGCCGACTGCTGCGATCGACAGCTCGTATACGGCCTCTGTCCAGACGCCGGCTCACGCTGAAAAGCAGCCCGTTGGCCCGGGCGCCGACCGCAACCTTTTCGGCAACAATTAACAGCTGGTCCCAAACAGCAAAGTGGCGGTCCGCCGCTCGGGATCTGAGGAACTCAGGAGTATTTGAAATGAAGAAGCTCATTCTTGCCACCGCCGCCATTGTGGCCATCTCCGGCGGCGCTTTTGCCGGCAGCGACAACTTTGGATCGAACGGTGCCAACCAACCGGCCGCCGCGGTCGACAGCAACTCGTACACGGCTTCGATTCGGAATTCGGCTTCGGCGCAGAATCCGGTTCCGGCTCACGAGAAACCCGTCAACGGCAGCGACCGTAACCTGTTCGGCAACAACTAACAGTTCGTTCCAACAGCGGCGGCGGCATTTGCCCGCCGCGCTGGTGGAACCAAGAAAATCCAGGAGTTTTGAAAATGAAGAAGATCGTTGTTACCGCCGCCGCGCTTTTGATTGCTGCCGGCAGCGCTTTTGCCGGTAGCGACAACTTTGGCGGAACCGACATCAACAAGCAGGCGACCATCAACGTCGACAACACGCAGACGTCTTCGGTACGCAATACCGGCTCGCCGGTCTACAAGCTGCTCAACTCGTCGGGCGACTTACAGAAGTCCGCCCCGCAGGGCAGCGACCGGAGCCTGTTCGGCCGCTAGCGCATCGGCCCGAAAATCGGTTCGATTTTCGGAAAGCACGATGCGCAGCGTTAAAGTGTTAGAGCGTACTTTTGTGCGTCCACTTGGACGCACGTCGCTCTAACAGCGACCGGAACGCACAAGAGGGGGGGGGGGGGGGGGGGGGGGGGGGGGGGGGGGGGGGGGGGGGGGGGGGGCGGGGGGGGGGGGGGGGGGGGGGGG